>JACPGD010000114.1 GCA_016182645.1 Candidatus Hydrogenedentota bacterium
GTGGAACCAGGAACCCGGCGCCGGTGGCTCGGGGCGAGGCAATCAAGTCGGGGAGGTGTGGCTGATGAGGAAGAGCGAATAATCGTTATCTCTTCCGACCAGTCCGACTTGTTTGACCGATCCGGCCAGTCCGGCAAAAAACAGAGGACGCATGCCCGCGCTCTCCCAGCGCCACCGTATTTCACCTCATTCAGCAAATCTAGCAGCCACCTATAATCTTTGCTACAATCCTTATCCTTGCGCGGAGGGGAAAGCTCCGCGCCGAACTCCTGAGCACGAAAATACATGGGCCTGCTTTCACCAAAACTGTCCACCAAGTCGATGGTGCCGATCTGCCGCCAGCTTGCGACAAGCTACGAGGCGGGCATCCCCATTCTGCGCGGCCTCGAATTGGTGGGCGACAACCTCAAGGACAAGCGCGCCAGCGAGGTCATCCTGCATATCAAGGAGGACGTCAGGAACGGCGCGACCCTCGGGGGCGCGGCCCGCCAACAGCAGCGCTATTTGCCGCCGTTCTTCATCGCCTTGTTGGAAGCAGGCGAAAAGGGCGGGCGGCTCGATGTCATGCTCCGCGATCTGGCGGCCTATTTTGAAGATCGCCAGGTCATGATGCGCAAAGCACTGGGCGCCATGATCTATCCCGGGCTTCAACTGGGCGCCGCGTGGTTTCTCGGCACGTTTGCCCTGGGTCTGGTCGGACAAATCGATCCCATGAGTACCAAGCCCTTTAGTCTTGAAGCGTACTTCATGAGCTACCTGCTGTTTCAGGGGAAGGCCATGCTGGTCGTGGCTGGTCTGTGCGTCGTGGCGGCCGCCCTGTCGTATGCGGGCGCATTTCGCTGGATTTGGGGCTGGGTCGCCAATTTCGTCCCGCCCTTCCGCATGGTGACCCGGAAATTCTCCCTGGCCCGCTTCTTCCGCAGTATGTCGCTGCTCGTGGGCAGCGGCATGAACATGAAGAGTTGCATCCAGAACTCCGCCGCCATCACGGTGAATCCTTATATCGAACAGGATCTGCTGAGGGCCGTCCCCTTCGTGGCGGAGGGCGCCACCCTGGTGCAGGCCTTCGGCGCCTGCAAGTACCTGACGCCCGTCTCCCGCGAGATGATCGCGGTGGGTGAGCACACGGGAAATCTGGAAACGTCGCTCCACAAGGTTTCAGAATATCATCTGCAGGAAGCCGAACATGCCGTGTACGTGATGACCCGCGTGGCCACGGTCTTAATCATCCTCGGCATCGGTGCGGTGGTTGGGTACGTTATCATTTCCTTCTACGCCAAGCTGTACGGCAGTATGTTAAACGCCATTTGAGTGTTGTTTCAGGAGTAGCATTCATGACTGCGGAATTTCAGGATACTTCGGAACCAAAAGATCGCACGCGCCTGATCTGGGGCGCTATCGTGATAGTCGTTGCGAGCATGGTCGCCGCACTTTGGTTTCTGGGAAGACCGGACCGGACGTCCTCCTTCGTACATGTGCGTCATATCCTCATTGCGTATGATCGGTCTGACCCCACCGACCGCGCGCGCGCCCTCAATGAAATCACCGAATTGCGCCAGCGGCTCCTCAATGGTGAGGATTTCGCCACGCTCGCGCAGGAATATTCGCGCGACCCCATTTCGCGTCCCCGCGGTGGTGATCTTGGCTACGAGGGCCGCGGCACCTACGAGAAATCTTTCGACGAGTACGTTTGGGCCGCGCCCATTGGCGAGATCAGCGAGATTGTCACGACCAGCCACGGCTTTCATCTGATCAGGGTGGAAGAACGCTTTATCTCCGATGCGGACCGGTATGAAATGGATTTGGAACAGCGCGCGAAAAAAGCGCTGGAGGCGGAGCAGGCCCAACAGAAGGCCACGCAACCGTCGGCGCCCCCGCCCCCGCCGGCACTCTTGCGTCCACCCGCGACAACACCGGGTGGCACCGGAACCGTCGTTCCGCCCACGGCCCCGACCGAACAGGCCGCCCCGGCGCCTGCGCCGCCAGCGGCGCAGGGGCCATCCGATACCTCCGCGGCCCCGTGAAGCATTCGCACGGGAATCTGTGGCTTTCGGCTACGGCGTCTTGGAATAAAACTTTTCCAGGTTCCTGATGACAACGGCGAAATTGTCCCAATCCTGGAAGATGACTGTTAGGAGTAGCAGAATGACGGTCTCCGCCGGTGTCAACTGGCCTTCCTGGGCCAACAACGGCGGGCGGGAGATGGGACGAATATGCGTCATGCCAATTCCTTCTTTGCGTAGCCGGGGCATCCTGCCCCGTTCCCAGCGAAGCGAGTGCGCATCAGAGCGCCACATTATAGCGAATGTATTTCTTCGCTCACACTCTTACAGGATCGCGTTGCATTGAAAATCTTTGATTCCATTCTTGATCCCTTGCGTGCCCTCTATCCCGAACTCGCCGGCGCCGATCTCCCGCTGACCGCGCCGCCGTCGCTCGAACATGGCGACATCGCCGTCCCGTTCTTTCTCGCGGCGAGACGCCTCAAGCAGGCCCCGCCCAAACTGGCCGCCGACGCCGCCGCGCGCGCGGAGTTTTCGGACCTGGTGCGCGAAGCCACGTCCGCCGGGCCTTACTTGAACTTGCGCCTCGACCGCAGCCGTGCCGCCCGCGAAATTCTGGAGCACATTCTCGCCGCGGGAGATCATTTCGGCGCCGGCAATACGGGCCAGGGGCTGCACGCGGTCATCGAGCACACCAGCATCAACCCCAACGCCAGCCCGCACCTGGGCCGTGCGCGCTGCGCCATGATCGGCGACAGCATCAGCCGCCTCTTCCGCTTCGAAGGCTATGATGTCGAAGTCCATTATTACGTCAACGACATGGGCCGCCAGATCGGCCTGCTCGTGTTGATTGCTGATGAATTGGGGTCGCTGAGCTTCGACCAAATTCTCGATGCTTATGTTCGTGCGAATGCCCGCGCGGAGGAAGACCCGGCATTTGCCGAGGCCGGCTATGCGCTGCTGGCCCGCATGGAAGAAGGCGCCCCCGAGGTGCAGGCGAAATTCAAGGCGGTGACCGATCTGTGTTTGCAGGGACAACTCGCCGTTCTCGCCCGCATCGGGGCGCGCTACGATGTGTTCGACCGCGAGTCTCAGTACGTGCGTGACCCGCGGCTCGAGCAAGTCCAGGATGCGCTCCGCGCGCGGGAGGCGCTGTTCATCGACGCGGAACAGCGGCTGGTGGTGGACCTCTCGAAATTGGGGTATACGCAGGAGGAAGGCCGCTTTTTTGTGCTGATGCGCGCGAACGGCAGCTCGATGTACGGCTACCGCGATCTTGCCTATACGATAGACAAGCACCAGCGCGGCGCGGACCTCGACCTCATTGTTCTTGGCGAGGACCACAAGCTGTATGCGCAACAGCTCGCGCTGATCCTGGGCGCCGCGGGGTTCCCCGCGCCCGAGGCCGTCTATTACTCGTATATCCTCCTGAAGTCCGGAAAAATGAGTACACGCCAGGGGAAGGTCGTCCTCCTTGCCGACTTTCTCGATCAGGCCAGCGCCCTCGCCGCCGAACGGGTCGCCGAACAATGCGCCGAATTCGACGTGGTGGAACAGCGGCGCATCGCGGAACAAGTGGCCGTGGCGGCGGTGCGCTTCGCCGTGCTGCGGGTCGGCCCCAATAAGAACATGATCTTCGATCTCGAAACCGCGCTTTCGTTTCAAGGCGATACCGGCCCCTACATCCAGTACTCCTGCGCGCGCATCCGGTCGATCCTGCGCAAATATGGCCAGCCCCTGCCCGGCACACTGCCGGAGGCCATTCAGGCCGAGGACCCTGCCGAATGGGCCTTGCTCCTGCGCCTGGCCAGCCTGCCGGATGTCATCGAGACCGCAGTCATCCAGCGCAACACTTCCTCGATTGCGCAGTTTGCGCTGGATACGGCCCGGCTCTTCACCACGTTCTACCATGAGTGCCCAGTGCTCACCGCCGAAACCCCCGCACTCACCCAATCACGCCTCCAAATCTGCCGCGCCACGCTGCGGACCCTTCAAAACGCCCTCGGCATTCTCGGCATCGAGATCCCGGAACGCATGTAGGCCGCCGCCTCGGCCATCTTGTTCTTTCCGTCCCTGCTGTCCCTGTTGTCCCTGCCGCCCCTTTCTGCCATCATAGCCGCCGCCTCAGATTCGACGAATGACCTGCGCTGCCCGCGCAAGTCATCGAGGGAAATCCATGAACCTGCCCATGCGTCTGCTCTTGTCCGTTGTGGCCGCTCTTTCAGCCGCCGTGCCCGGCTTTGGCCTGCCGCAGCCCGTCGAAGAATGGACGCTCGACACCAAACTCAGCTTGGGCGTCTCCCCCATCGCGTTTCCCACCGGAAAACCGGACAGCATCGTCCTGGGATTCGGCGGAAACATGCTGCGCATCAGCGGCAACGGCGAAATACTCTGGCATGCGCAGTTCGGTCCTGACCCAGGCCGCGGCGGCTTATACGAGGCCTGTTCCGGAGACTTGAACGGCGACGGCATCGAGGAAATTATCGGCGGCCACAAGAATGGCCTGGTGGTGGCGCTCGACAGCGCCACCGGCGCGGTACTCTGGGAATTCGATCTCGGCAGCTACCTCGACAGTTGGGAAATGGCGCGCGCGCGGGATCTGGACGGCGATGGCCGGGCCGAGGTCGTGGCTTCCGCGCAGAATGGCTGGATCTATTGCCTCAACGGTGACGGCCAGATGCGCTGGCGCTCGCGCATGGAGCCGTATCTTCCATCCACCGTCAGTATTGGCGACATTAACGGCGACGGCCGCCAGGAAATAGTCTACGGAACCGCGACGCGCCATCTGATTGCGTTGAACGACGAAGGCCAGTTGCTGTGGGACGCCTTCCTGCCGCCGCATCATCTCGGGCGCACCGCGCCGCTGCTGGCGGATCTCGACAACGACGGTGCGGTCGAAATCTATAGCATGTCCTCGATGATCGCGCTGGACGCGGGCGTGGTCAGTCTCAACGGCGCGGACGGTTCGCTGCGCTGGGTGCGGCCGCATTGGTCTAAGAGCTACCTGGGCCGCGCCGTCATGCGCTTCGAGGACGGCGCACGCGGCGTGCTCACGTGCGACAAAGGCAACCACATCGCGGCCTACACGCCCGACGGCAGCACGCGCTGGCACGTGCAACTCAACGGGCGCGGCATCCACATGCCGCCAGCGGTCGCGGATGTGGATGGCGACGGCGCCGACGAAGTGCTCGTGACCGTCCGCGATCATTCCACCGACGGCAAGCATGTCTCCTGGTACATCCTCAACGCGCGCGGCGAAACGATTGACGCCTACGACATGGGCGACGGCTTCTGCTCTCCGCTCGTCGCAGACATTGACCAAGACGGCGTGCTGGAAGTGGTGCTTAACTCGCGAGATGGCAAGATCACCGCGTACTCCTTCGGCGGGGCCGCTCGGGAGGGGGCGGTGGTTCACACCGCCTGGCCCAACGAAAACCTCCTGCATGCCGGCGCTCCCCCCGCTACGTCCACTTCGTCCATTGAGTCCATTCCGTCCATCCAAAGCTCCACCGATCAGGAGGACCTGCTCTTCGGAAATCGCTCCTGTTCGATAGATTTGCCCAAAGGGCTGAAAGCAGTATCCGTGGAACTGACCACCACTGGTCCCAACGGCCTGCGCCAGATCGAGCGCTGGCCCGTCACCACCAAATTGGATGCCGCCCTGCCCATTCGCCAGTCCGGAAAGTACAAGTTTGCGTTTCGCGTTCTCGATCAGCGCGGCGCCGTGCTGTCGAAGGCAGAAATCGAAAGGCGGATACGTCAGCCCTATCCATGGAATTCCAGGATTCTGAAGAAGGCTTTGCACGAACTACGAGATGAGTTGAAGCAAACAGGCACTGCCACAGCGCTCGAAATGCGTACCATTGCGCTGGAAGCTGACCTCACTGGATTGCTGGAGAGGATCAAAGAATCTGCCGGGATGACCGTGACAGAACAGGACGCTCTTGCAGAGGACGTGGTCCAGTTTGAACAGCAGTTTCTGAATACTTGGGGACTTTTTGGATTTGGTGCGGCCGGAACGCCCGAGAATGCTCGCTTCACATTATGGCAAGATTCGAATCCCTGGGATGATGTCTCACCGGAGAGCGAATGGGTCGGCCTTGCCCCGGATAATTTAAGTTTTCTCTTTGGAAGACTCCCCGAACGGCAAGGAAACCCGGCCGATACCTCCCTTGACCTCTGGGCCTTCGGCAACGAGATCGAGAGTGTCTGTGTCAATGTCCTGAATCTCGACGGCGAGCCGCTGACGCTGCGCGTGGAGCCGGGCACGATCAAGAGCGCGGCGCCGGAGGCTAAGCCCGCGCCCATTGGCACGAATGCGAAGCTGATGCGTACGGTCTGGCAGCCGAGCAAGTACGGCGATCCAGTCCCGGACCTGCTCCCCTCGCTCGCTGACTCGTATCTGGTTGAACTCGCGCCGAGCGAGGTGAAGCAAATCTGGATCAATGTGAACACCGACGGCCTCGCGCCAGGCAAGTATGAATTGGTGTGGCCGGTGCGGACGATGGACGCGGCGGCGGAGACGCGCAACATCACCGTCAACCTGGACGTGTCGCCGGTGACGCTGCCGGAGAAGAGCCGTTTTTTGCTCAATACGTGGGCGCGGAACGACATCAACGGCTTCAACACCATTCCCGATCTTAACGAACATCTCGCGACGGTCTGGTATGGTCTTCCGCTGCCGGCAATGAAGGCGGACGCCAAGGGGAATATCATCGACGAAGGTGACTGGACCGCGCATGATCGCGTGATCAAAGAAGCGAAGCAGGTGGAACTCATCTTGTATGGCGGGATTCCCGTTCCGGCGTTTGCCGAGGGGGTGCAAGTCACAGACGAGTTGAAGCTCGCGGGACAGCGTAGCTACACCAAGCACCTCGTCGCGCATCTGGCACAATTTGGGCTGGGCTATGATAACTTCATGATCTATGTCGAAGACGAGCCCGGGCTCACGGGCAGCATCGCGAGCTACATGGAGCGCGCGCGCGCCGTCAAGGCCATTGATCCGCGCCTGCAGAATTACGCGAACCCGTGGGAGACCGTCTCCGTCGAAGTCATCGAAGAAATGTGGCCTGTCACCGACGTCTGGCAGCCGGGCATGGAGACTATCGAGTACCTCGGGCCGGATTACGTCGCCGCGATGAAGAAAGGCGGCAAGCGCGTTTTCACCTACACACCCGTCGGTGCGGTACGCGTCGTGCGGCCGCTGGGCTTCTTCCGCGCGCAGGCCTGGATGGCGTTTCACTGGGGCATCACCGGCGGCGGCTGGTGGGTCTACTACGGCAGCGAGGATTTCTGGGCCACGGAGCCCGGCAAGGAACCCCCCTACGGCGCCGTCACTTTCGACGGGCGCGCACTCGTGACCACGCGGCGCTGGGAGGCCACGCGCGACGGCATCGAAGATTTCAACGCGCTCACCATGCTCCAGGAACTCGCCACGCGGAAAAACGATGCCGCGGCATTACAGGTACTCGACGACGCCGTCAACTACGTCGCCAGCGAGACCATCATCGGCATGCCGCTACCGGCGGGAGACTACGATGTGGATTTCCAGACCTTCCAGGAACACCGCCAGAAAATTCGCGAAGCCCTCGAACGCTTGCAAAGATGAACGGGCCAAGTGTGGCGCAGACATTCCTGTCTGCGCTCTTGTGCTGGCCTCATTTCTGGCTGTGTTCGGCTGCGCCTGTGCCGCGCTGGTGGAGTCGCCGGGCACACAAGTGCCGCGCTCGGCGAGCGCGGCACTACAGACGGCCGCCAGCGCTGCACAAGAACCGCTGGATCTTCGTCTCGCCTGGAAGGACAACCTGCTAACGATTTCCGCGCCTGGCCTCCCGGGCGAAACGATCGAGGTATGGTATCTCGAAGCGTTCTGCCGCTCCGGCTCAACGGATCGCAAGTGGGAAGAGACGGTCATTCCGCATCAGACCGAATTGGTGTCGCAATCGGCGGATGGCAAAGAACTGAGGCTGCACTCGGTGGTCGAGCCCGCCGTCACCGTCGAGCATGTCCTGCGCGCGGAGGCCGATGGCGTCGCTTTCGATCTTACGCTGAGGAATTCCGGAGAAAGATACGTGGATGTGGTCTGGGGGCAGCCCTGCATTCGCGTCGAGAAATTCACGGGCCTCGGTCAGGAGGACTACATCCGGAACTGTTTCATCCACACGGACAATGGGTTCCAGTCTCTCGGCCAACTCCCGCGCAATGAGGAAGCCCGCTACCACGGCGGTCAAATCTACGTCCCGTCCGGCATCAACACCAACGACGTCAACCCGCGCCCGCGCTCGCCCGTGACGCCTGCGCTGCCCCTCATCGGCTGTGTCTCCGCTGACGGCCAGTGGCTGCTCGCCGCAGCCTGGAGCGACACCCAGGAACTGTTTCAGGGCGTGATCACCTGCATCCACAGCGACTTCCGGATTGGCGGCCTCGCGCCCGGCGAGACCAAACACCTCCGCGGCAAGATTTCTTGCTTCAACGATACAAGAAGGATTTTGCTCCATGAACCTGTCACTGCTTCTCCTTGCGCTACTTGCCCAGCCCCCCGCGCCGGACGCGTTTCCACAGCGTTATCTCGAACCCATTGAACAGTCCTTCCCCCTCCGGCAAGAGCAATACAACCAGGTGGGCAAGTATGTGCAAGAACAAATAGCGCAGGCCCCGGCGAAGCGCGCGCAATTCTTCCAGCCAGACTACAGCAGCCCGGAGGCCTATCGGGCCAGCACCGTACCGTTGCGCGAGGCACTCTGCCGGCGCATTGGCTTTCCGCCGCCCGGTGTGAAGGAAGGCACGGAAGCGCGTTACGAGCCAGTGGCGGAAGACGGCTACTCGACCATTTACCGCATGCGCCTCGAAGTGCTCGACGGCGTCGAGGTCTACGGTATTCTCTGGATTCCCAAAGACCTCCAGGGCAAAGCGCCGCTCCTCATCTGCCAGCATGGCGGCGGCGGCAACCCGGAACTCATCGGCACTTTCCAGGGCGACGCGGAGCACGGCGTGTCCAACTACGGCTGGATGGTCCAGCGCGGTCTCCAGGCCGGCTTCGTCTGCTGGGCGCCCGCGCTTCTCTTCCCCTATGGCGGCAAGGAACCCATCGAAGGCCCCGACCGCAAAGCGCTCGACCGCCAGCTCAAGCAGGTGGGCACCTCCATCCTCGGACTCGAACTCTACAAGCTCAAGCGCGGCCTCGACGAAGTCCTCAAGCGCCCCGAAGTCGACGCCGAACGCGTTGGCATGATGGGCCTGTCCTACGGCGGCGCCTACACGCTCTACTTTGCCGCCGTCGACGAGCGCATCGACGCCGCCGTCAGTTCCTGCTACTTCAACCGCCGCGAAGACTACGGCTGGGAAGACTGGAGCTTCTTTAACCACTTCAACGAATTCGCCGACCCCGAAATCTGCGGCCTCATTTGCCCCCGCGCCCTGATCGTCGAGGTGGGCGAAAAAGACGACCTCTTCAATATCGACGGCGCCCGCGCCACCGCCCCCCAAGCCGCTGCCCATTGGGAAAAGCTCGGCCTCCAGGACCGCTTCCGCTTTGCCACCTTCCCCGGCGGGCATGAGTTCTGGGGAGATGGGGCGTATGAATTCGTAAAGGCAAACCTCCGTGAGTGATGAGGTCGTGCGACAACTAGGCACGAATCTCAACGGCTGCTTTTGGAGACTCTAATTTCGCCTCAGTTAACGGCGGTTCTCCAGTCCTGTAGCCCTTCTGTTGTGGTTTGGGGGCCTTCTTGGATGTGACGCCGACTTGGCGGGGGGCATGGAGATTTGATTGTTGACCATGAGTTTGATGTTGAGGAATTTGCGGTTCCAGAGGTTGGATTCATGAACCCGGCGGTAATGGCTTCAATCTGCAGAGGCTCGGAGGGCGGCTCCCATCCATATCCGTGCGCCCGCAGCCACCTTTTCCCGGGTCCCGTCCGCGCAGCGTAATGCCGTCCCTCACAGTTGCGGCACCAATTCGCCACTTCGAAGGGCATTCAAGGCTGCAGTTCTCTCTTGAAACTCCGGCTCGGATAGAAGACCCTTGCGGTATAGCCGCCGCAAATGTTCCTCGCCCGTCAAATCTTGCTTGACCTTATTGCACTCGTGGCAACTGATGACGACATTCCGATAGGAGTTGTCACCTCCGTCAACCTGAGGATTAACGTGGTCGAGTTCGCACCTCTCTTTTGAAACCTCGCGAAGGCAATAAAAACAGCGTCCATTCTCACGCTTTAAGAGAGATTCAACGTGGTGACGACCAGAGAAGAAGTCAATCGTTGACAAGTCCGGTATTGGATCCTCGGCATCAGGCGTTAAATTGAGTTCAGAGGGTAAAAGAACCCTAATCTCGTGCCCCAGGCGCGTGCGCTCCTCAATTTTGATACACCCCTTCTCCTGTAATGAGCGCAGAACCTCGCGCACCTTAACATCACTCATGACCAGTCTCGAGCTAATACCGGCAACCGAGCAAAGAGTCTTTTCCTCTTCGCGAACCCAAGTCTGGCGAAGAAGGTGGTAGTAGACGACGCGCTCCCAAACGCTGAGACGAAGCCTTGGGAAGAGTGAGTCTTCAATCTCTGAAAGAAGCACACGCCAGTCCATTAAGTAGCCTCCTGAGGTCAATTCGTCTTGCGGGATGCACTCTACGCTTGGCTTCAATCTCCACGGGTAACCAAGACTTGCGCAGCTTACTTATTGTCGTACTCCCAGATCCAGGAACTTTTCCGCATGTTTTCGGGCTCTGATGTCAGAAATCCACCTCGGTCTTACCCGATTCAGTGTCTCCCTTTTTGTCCCGGCCAATAAGCCGAAGCCGTTCCCAATTAGCAAATGAGACTTTGCCGACAACTAATCATTAACTGCAAGTTGCTGGCCTCCCGGGGGAGTTGGGTCACAACATCGCCGCCACCGTGTTGCTGGGTTCGCTTGCGTTGGCCTTATTCACGGCGATCACGCGGTACTCCCAATCCTTGCCGCGTTCCTGGTTATTGAGGGTGATTTCCGTTTTCATGGCAACCTCCAAAAAGACCCAGGGGCCGCCGTCGACGGGGGCTTTCCAGTGGAGGGTGAGCCAGCCTTCGCCTTGCTTGCCGGTTTCAAGGCCGAGGGGCTGGCCGGGAGGCTGAAGCGGGCTGGGCGCGGCGCGGGCGCCCCAACCGATGAAGCCGAGCTTGGCGTCGTCATACTTGACGGCATCTTCGGCGTAGCGGATGTCCGATTTCAATAAGGTTTTGAGTTCTTCGAAGCTCTCGACTTTCCTGGCCGTCACCTGCTCGGCGTGGGCACGGGCGGCCACGGCTTCCTCGGAAAGGGCGCTGAAGGCGTCCAGTGCCGCCTGGAGGGTGGCGGGCGCGACAGGAGGGGCAGGAAACAGGGCAGCCTGGCTGGTCAACCCGCTGATGATATTCTGGGCCAGGGTCCGGCCATCTGCCTCGCGGAGGGGAAATCTAGCCATAATCTTATAAACCCCGTAGTTGCGCGGTTTAAGCCAGCTTACCCACAGTCAAACCTTCCCCTTGGCCCTTGAAAAACGCCTCATTTGCCGCTTCAAAGGACAAGTATGAAGCTTCATTTAGCTCATTTGAAGCTTCCTATATATCTTCTCAAGCTTGAAATGCTATATCAAAAGCTTCATATATCATACTCGAAGCCTAAGATGTAACAACTAAAGCATTGTATGGCATATTTGAAGCTTCATGTGTCACGTCTCACCCTTCACATGCCACGTCTGAAGCTTCAACTGCCCCAGTCGCAGCCCCAAGTTTCCATCCGTGAGTTGCTTCGCGTCGCCAGGTTGCATTCCACGTGTCATCCTACCCGGGTAGTGCCGCGCTCGCCGAGCGCGGCACTTTCTGCGCGCGGACATCGGACACGTCGCAAAACCAAGCGTAGCGCGAGGAACCAGTAGCGCGCTCGGCGAGCGCGCTACTACTGGGCGCGGCGGGCGTGCTCTACTGGGCGCGGCGAGTGCGCTACTGCCACCATCAATTCTCGTCCAAACCATATTTTTGCAACCGGTAGCGCAGCGAGCGGGCGGAGAGGCCGAGGAGTTCCGCGGCGCGTTTTTGGGAGTAGCGGGAACGTTCCAGCGCTTGGGTGATTAAGGCGATTTCGAAGTCGGCTGTTTGTTGTTCGAGGTCGATGCCTTCGCTCGGCAGCGTCGGCGACGGCTTTTTCACCTGGGACGCGGCCTCGCGCAATTGCTGGGGCAGGTCCGCCACTTCGAGGCGGTCGACGGTGTTCAAGGCCACGGCGCGCTCGATGACATTGCCGAGTTCACGCACATTGCCGGGCCACGGATAGCGGGAGAGCGTTTGCATCGCTTCCGCACTGATGTCGAGGTCCTTCAGCCCCATTTTGGACGTCATCGTCCGGATGAAGTGCCGGGTCAGCAGAGGGATATCGTCGGGCCGCTGGCGCAACGGCGGGACGTGGATGGGAATCACGTTCAGGCGATAATAGAGGTCGCTGCGAAAGCCGCCATCTTCCGACATTTTCTTGAGGTCGCGGTTGGTGGCGCTGAGGACACGCACGTTCACCTTGACCGCCGTCGTGCCGCCGACGGGCGTGACGGTGCTGTTGTCGAGCACGCGGAGCAGCTTCACCTGAAGCATGAGCGGCATTTCGCCGATTTCGTCGAGAAAGATGGTGCCGCCGTCGGCCACGACGAAGAGTCCTTCCTTGTCCTCGACCGCGCCGGTGAACGCGCCCTTCTTGTGGCCGAAGAGTTCGCTTTCGAGCAGGCTCTCCGGGATGCCGCCGCAATTGATGGCGACAAACGGTTTTTTCGCGCGGTCGCTGAGCTGGTGCAGGGCGCGCGCGACCAGTTCCTTCCCCGCGCCGCTTTCACCATGAATGGCCACCGTGCTCGGCAGGTTGGCCACGCGCCGGATCATGGTGAGCACTTCCTGCGTCGCCGGGCTCTTCCCGATCATGTTCTCGATGTCGCCGTGGCGCGCCTGCTCCTTGCGCAGGGCCTGGTTCTCGCGGAGGAGGTTGCGCTGCTCGATGGCGCGCTTCACGCGCAGGCGGATTTCATCGTTACTGAATGGCTTCTGAATGTAGTCGATGGCGCCGCGGCGCATCGCCTCGACGGCGGTCTCGATAGAACCGTGGGCGGTCATCATGATGACGGGAGTCGTGGCCGCATGCTCCTGTAGCCAGGACAGGAGCCGCATGCCGGCCTGACGATCATTAAGCATGAAGAGGTCCGTCATGACCGCGTCGAATTGTTCGCGTTCGAGGTGGGCCGCGGCTTCGTCGACATCGCCGGCGAGGGTGACGGAATAGCCCGCGTTGGTCAGCACAATCTCGAGCACCTCGCGCATGCTCGTCTCGTCATCAACCACCAGTACCCGTTGCTGATTGGCCACGCTGCGACAACTCCTCAGTGGTGGCGGCCGGCAGCCGCACATTGATGGACGTGCCCCCGCCGGGGCGCGAGGCGACCTGGATCGTGCCGTCGTGCGCGGTGACAATGCGCATACAAATGGCCAGCCCCATCCCCACGCCCCGCTCCTTGTCAGTATAGAAAGGCTCGAATATGCGCGCAACCTTGTCCGGCGGAATTCCGGGGCCTTCATCATCGAAACGCACCTCGACCGGCCCGCGCGTCGGCTGGACCGTGATGTTCAGCGTGCCCTGCTCCTTCATCGCTTCGATGGCATTCTGGGCAATGTTGGTGAAGACTTGCCAGAGCTGGGTCTTGTCGCCGAAAACCCAACACGGCTCTTCCGGGAGACAGCGTTTTATTCTCAGCTTCGCGGCGTGGTTGTATTTCCGGCTGAATTGCTCGCGGACCTCCTCGATCAGGGTGCGCAGATCCAGCAGTTCGCGGGGGCGCGTGGGTTCGCGCGCGAAACTGAGGAAGCCGGTAACAATCTCATTGAGGTGATCGGCCTCACGGATAGCGATCCTGGCGAGGCGTTCCACGAGCCGTTCGTCGGCCAAGCTCCGGCCGAGTTCATCGACCGCGCCGCGAATGGCCGCGACAGGATTGCGGATTTCATGGGCGAGTCCCGCGCTGAGTTCGCCGACCACCGCCAGGCGATCCTGCTGCTGGAGTTCCTGGCGCATGCGCGCCATTTCGGTAAGATCGGTAAACGAAGCAATGATGCCCGTCAGCCGCCCATAGGCGTCCCGCAGGCGGCTGGTGGTCAGCCCCAGCAGCTTCGAGGTCTCGCCCGTCTCGACATAGAACTCGTAACTGGTGAAATCTTTCTGGGAGCGGAGGGCCGTGACGATGGGACTTTCCGCGCCGGACTCGGGCCGCATGATCCCCTCCACATGCCGCCCGGCCACGTTGCCTTCGACCAGCCCCAGGATTTGGCAGGCCGCTTTGTTGACCGCCAGGATAAGGCCCTTGCGGTCCGCGATGAGGAAGCCGCTGTTCATGTTGTCGAGGATTTCCCGCTGAAACTGTTTCATCCGGCTGACGCGCTGGTTCCAGTAGCCGCTGATAAACGCCGTGAAGAAGAAGGCGATGCCTTGAATGAGATAGTTGTACCAGTGGGTGAGCGCGTCGGCCGCCAGGGGCAACGACAGGATGAACTGGAAGAACATGAACACCGACGCGAGCGAGGCAAAGACGAACCCCTGCACCAGGCCCATTAGGACGCCCGCTTCGAGAATGACGATCACGAGGAGGAAGGTGAAGAAGCTGGCCTGACCCTGCGTGAAACTGATGGTGGCGGCGACCACGCCAAAGTCGACCAGGACCTGCGTCCAGGTCAGCACGGCGGGCACCGGCTGATCGCGCCGCAGAGTGATGAGATACCAGCAACTACTGGCGAAGGCCGCCACAAAGATGACGGTAAGCAAGAGATGGTAGCCGATGTCGTCGGTGAGGAGATACACCCCGGCCGCCACTACGGCCAGGACAAGGAGGCGGGCAATCCCCACAAACCACAGCCAGGACGCTGGCCCATCGTAGGACGGACGCAAGAATTCAAAGGCGCGCCGGATCACATTCCCTTTTCCACGAGGTTTTGGAGACCCTCTGGATCCGTGGTGCGCTTGAACGCCATCTCCGCCGTGATCACGCCCCGGCGCATCAGGCGATAGAGCGACTGGTTCATGGTCATCATGCCTTCCCCCTTGCCGATTTCGATCATGGAGGGAATCTGTTCGATTTTCTCCGCACGGATGAGCGAGCGGATGGCCGGGTTGGGCAACATGATCTCGAGGGCCACGCAGCGCCCCAGCCCATCCGAGCGCGGGATCAACTGTTGCACCAACACGCCTTCCAATACGAAGGAAAGTTGCGTCCGTATTTGGTCCTGCTGTGAGGCGGGGAACACGTCCACAATGCGGTTGATCGTCTGCAGCGCATCGTTCGTATGCAGTGTGGCAAACGCCAGGTGGCCCGTTTCCGCCACGGTCAGCGCCGCTTGGATCGTCTCCGTGTCGCGCATTTCGCCGATCAGAATCACGTCCGGGTCCTGGCGCAGTACCCGCTTCAAACCCGCTGCAAATGAATTGGTGTCCGCATGAACTTCGCGCTGGTTGACGATTGACCGGTTGTGCTTGTGCAGGTATTCGATCGGATCTTCAATCGTAATGATGTGAACGTTCCGCTCGGTGTTGATCCGGTCGATAATGGCAGCCAGCGTCGTCGATTTCCCGCTACCCGTCGCGCCGCATACCAAGACCAACCCCAAAGGCTTATACGCCCATTCCGCCACCACCCGCGGCAGGCCAAGCTGTTCGAAACTCAGAATCTCGAAGGGGATGGCCCGAAACGCGCCCACCACCGAGCCGCGGTCGCGGTAGATGTTCAGGCGGAAGCGGCTGAGACCCTCGACGCCGAAGGACATGTCGCACTCGCGCTGCTCTTCGAACTCCGCAATCTGGTCCTCGTTCATCACGGTATAGATGATTTCCTGCGTCTGTTCCGGCGTTAGCCGCGGGTAGCCCGGCAACGCCTCGAGCCCGCCATGGACACGGATCATCGGCGGCGCACCCACGACCACGTGCAAGTCGCTCGCGCCTTCCTTGATGGCTTTGGTCAGCAGTTCTTTAATGCTGGGCGTCATGACACTCCCCTTCCCGGTTCGTCCACTATGTCCGTTGACGGTGTCACGTTTTTATTGAGGAATGAGAGGAATGGGAGGAATGGTGTTTTATGCACCCCGGCACTTCCTCGTTCCCACCTCCTGTTTTCCCATTCTTTCTCCATTTGGTCCTTACCTTTTCAAATTCCTGTTCAGTCCGCGCCAGTATGTTCGAGGACCTGTTCGATGGAGGTGAAGCCTCTCGCTGCTTTGGCCAGCGCGTTCTGGCGCAGCGTCTTCATGCCGCAGGCAACAGCCTGATCTTTCAGTTCATAACCGCTGGCGCGCCGCAGGACCAGCGGCTGGAGTTCCGGCCAGTTCAATAGCACTTCCGCCACCGCCACGCGGCCGCGATACCCCGATTCCTTGCACTTGGTGCAGCCGCGCCCGCGCACAAACTGCACCTCTTCAATGTAATCGAACGGTGTGTACTGAATGCGATCCAGCACTTCCTGTGGCACGGAGATGGGCTCCTTGCAATTGGCACACACCCGCTTCAGCAGGCGTTGCGCGGCCGCCAGCGCCACCGAGGATTGCACGAGGAACGGCTCGATGCCCATGTCGATCAGGCGGGGGAAACACCCGGCCGCGTCGTTGGTGTGGAGCGTGCTCAAGACCAAGTGGCCGGTCAATGCCGCCTTCACCGCCACGTCCGCCGTCTCGGTATCACGGATTTCGCCGACCATGATAACGTCGGGGTCCTGGCGCAGGATCTGGCGCAACGCCTCCGCGAACGTGAAACCTATGCTGGACTGTACCTGCACCTGGTTGACGCCGTAGAGTTCATATTCAACGGGATCTTCGACCGTGACGAGGTTGGTGTCAATCTGGTTGAGCTTGTGCAGCGCACTGTACAGCGTGGTCGTTTTCCCGCTGCCGGTCGGGCCCGACATCAGGATCATCCCGTGCGGCATTGCCAGCGCTTCATGAAAGGCCGAGAGGGCCTGGGGTTCAAACCCGAGCGCATCGATGTCCAGGGTCAATGAGCCGCGGTCCAACACACGCAGCACCACTTTTTCCCCATATTTGCAGGGGAGAAACGCGACGCGGAAGTCGATTTCGCGATCATGATACCGAATACGGAACCGGCCGTCCTGCGGCAGCCGGTGCTCGTCGATCCGGCACCCCGCCAGGATCTTGAAGCGGGCAATCAGGTTGCTTTGCAGCGATTTCGGCGGGCTCTTGGATTCTTCGAGCGAGCCGTCCACCCGGTACCGGATGCGCACGAGTTTCTCGAAAGGCTCGAGGTGAATATCGCTCGCCCCGCGTTCGAGGGCATTGAATAGGATCAGCCGGGCCAGTTTCTTGACCGGTTCATCCTCGGCGCCGGTCTCCAACTTCGAGACGTCTTCCAGGTCTTCATAAGCCTTGACCTCCTCGAGTTCGTCCTGGCTGGTTTCTTTCCCCACCAGCGCGGCATAGAGATCTTCCGCCTTTTCACCGCCATAGTGCCGGTTAATCGCATCCTGCAACTCCGACGCCATCGCGACGACCGGCTCGATCTCATAACTGGTGAGCATGCGCAGATCGTCGAGCGCCATGATGTTCAGCGGGTCGACCATCGCCAGCGTCAGGACGTCGCCCGTGACCGAGACGGGCAGCATCTGGTATTGACGCGCCAGCGACTCAGGTACTTCGGCCAGGACTTCCTTGGGAATCGAGTAGTGCGCCACGCGGATGTGCGGGATGCCCAACTGCTCGCTCAGCGTGACCACCAGGTCTTCTTCGCTGAGATAGCCTTTGCTCACGAGGAGTGTAGGCAGGCTGAAACCCGTATTCCGCTGCAGGGCCATACACTCGCGCAGTTGTTCCTGTGTGACCAGGCTCTGCTCGAGCAACATATCTGGGAGACGCTTCTTCGCGATTTTTGTCGCCAATGATCTAGACCTCTTCTGTGTACTTCACCCAACGCCCATACAGGACCGGCCTATGCCGGTTCGTCCTGCAAATGGAGGTGCTTGATAATCTCCGCGGCCATCTCAAGCGAGATCTCTTGCCCAACCAGCTTGGCGTAGGCCGTGACCTTGCGGAAAGCCCCGGTCATTTTGCGCACGTCGTTGGATACCCGCATCGCAATCAGCGACAGCACTTCGTCTGAGATGCGAAGGGCGCCGGCGTTTGTCTCCAAATGGTGGCGGAGTATCTGCATGCGTGTTTCCCATTCCGGCGCCTTCAATTCTGCCACAATCCCGCTGTCAAAGCGGGAGATAAGACGCTGCTCCAGCAAGCCGAGCCGGTCCGGCGCTTTGTCGCTAGCGATGATAATCTGACGCCCTTGCTGATACAACATATTAAAAATGTGGAAAAACTCTTCCTGGGCCTCGACACGCCCGCCGAGGAACTGGATGTCGTCCAGAATCAGCACATCCCAGTGAAAATAATTCTCGCGAAAGAGTTCGAGCGCCCCCTCGCGCGCCGCTTCCTGGACGCGCCGGGAAAAATGGCTCGCCGAGACGTAGCCGACACGTTGCGCCGGATGTTTTTCCAGAATCGCATTGCCTATGGCGCTGATCAGGTGCGTTTTGCCGATGCCCACGTGACCGTAGAGAAAGAATGGGTTGTAGTCCCGGCCGGGGTGTTCGGCCACCGCTTGGCCCAACGAATAGGTAAACGCATTGGCCGCCCCGGGGAAGAAGTTGGCGAAGGTCAGCGTTTCCAGGGGCTGTTCCGAATACAGCGCCTCCATCGCCCGCGCGTCTTCCTCCCGGCTCTCGACAGCCTCCGCGGCCGGGATCTTGCCGCCCTTCCAGCTTTGAAATGGCACCACCGAGGCATGCCGGTTAGGCGCGGCCGACGAGAGGTCCCGGCGCACCCCCTCCTGCACTACGCTGGTTTCGACCAGATGGCGACTCTGCTGCACATTATGCAGAATCGCCTCCGCAATCTCGGACAACTTGGATTCCTGCTCGCGTTGGTGGCGCTGGTTGGCATCAAGAGCTTCGCGCAATGTCTCCCGCATCGCGACCGTCATGGCTTCCACGGAAAACGAGGGAGCGGCGGGCCGGGCGGGCTGCTGCTGCTGCGCCATCGCACTCAACGCATCCTGAAGGGCCACATCCATCGCATCGGACGCGCCATGATGCGCTTCCACAGGCTGGGCTGCCGCCGGACGGGGCGGCGCGGCCGTCTTGGCGGCCGGTTCACGTAGCCCCAGGCTGCTGGCCGTCATCACTTGCTGTCCTTCACTCGACTTGCCCTGCCCGAAGATTTTCTGGCTGACAAGTTGAAAATGTTCCCAATTACAGAGGATCGGCTTGATGCGCAGTTCCGGACAGAGACGCCGTACCTGTTCCAGCGCGTCCAGATCCAACGGATCGACCATCGCCACTGTCAGAATCCGCCCCAACTTATCGATCGGCAGCAGGCGATACTTGAGGCAGACCTCCTCGGGAATGAGCAGCAATACCTCGTTCGAGATGTCGTAGTCCATCAGGCTCAGATGAGGGATCTTGCATTGCTTTACGAGACACGACGCCACTTGATTCTGTGTGACGAACCCTTCCTGCACGAGGACCTGGCCGAGGAACCCGCCGCGCTCCTTTTGCAGTCGAATCGCCGCGTCAAGTTGCTCGGGCGTGATGACACGCCCTTCCAGGAGGAGGTCGCCCAAGCGCTTGTGGATAGCTGGGGCAGGGGCCGTGCGGAGTTGGGTGGGCGCCAAGGGACGTTCCGCGAGACCAGGATCGCCGGGGGCAGCGGGCGCGACTACATTTTCCTTCCCGCGACCAAGCATTCAATTCCTCCTAGACCCGGATCAAGCGCCCAACGCTAAAGATTAAGCGGATAGTTATTCTACCATCCATCGCCGTTCCGGTCAATGATTGCCCGGTCTAACCTATTGAAAAGGAAGCAGTTGAACAGCAATTCTCCGGTAACCGCCCACTTGCCGAACGCCAGTAGTCGCGCGCTCGCCGAGCGCGCGACTGATCCACGCACTGCCCCGGGAGCGGCGGAACATGCTTGATTCAGTGCCCGGGCCCAGTGCCGCGCTCGGCGAGTGCGGCACTACCAGGAGCGTGTTCGGCGAACGCGCAGTGGCTAAGACGCTTCGCCGCGCGCGTGCAATTCCGCCAACTCGGCTATCCGGTCGGGATCCAGTTTGGGAAACAGCACCTGTGGTGATTGCAGCGGCCACCCCGGCTCGAAACGAACGCTGGCCTCGCTCCACCAGTCTCGCCCGCCGGCGGGGCCGCCCACCGGGATCTCCAGCCCCAGGATGGCCGCCAGCTTCCTGGCTCCATCTGGCAAGAACGGTGCCATGCTATGGCACAGCGCCTTCACCACTTGGCAGCACACAAACAACGTCGTGGCGGTCCGCTCCCGATCCGTCTTGCGCGTTACCCAGGGTTGTTTGGCATCGAAATAGACGTTCGCCTTCCGGCCAAGGTCAATAAACCGCTCGATGGCCTGCCGGAACCGGAAGTTCTCGAGCGCCTCGGCAATGGCGTCCACCTGCGAGGGGATGATCCACAACATGGTTTCATCTTCCGCATCGAAGGTCCCGGGCGCTGGCACCGCTGCCTCGAAATTCTTCTGGATCATGGTGAGGGAACGATGGACGAAGTTCCCCACCACATCGCACAGTTCGCCATTGTACCGGTTCATGAAGTCGTCCCAGTCGAAACTGGCATCCTTGGCTTCGGGCGCGATCGCGCATAAATAATACCGGAGCACGTCCGGCTCGAAATGGTCGAGCGCCCAGCGGACACTGATCATGTTTCCGCGCGACTTCGACCCTTTTTCCGCCTTGCCCGTCTGCCGGTTGAATACATTGAGGTACTCATTGCCGACCACGTTGTCGGGCAGAATGTAGTCGCCTTGGCCCATCAGCATCGCCGGGAAAATGATGGCGTGGAAGGGTACATTGTCTTTGCCAATAAAATGAATCAGACGCGTGCCGGGGTCTTTCCACCAGTCCCCGTACAGGTGATCGTCTCCCGCCGCATCGATCGACCACTGCCGCGTGTTGCTGACATAGCCAATCGGCGCGTCGAACCACACATAAATACGCTTACCCTTAGTGCCCGGTTCATCCAAGGGAATCGGGACGCCCCAATCCGTGTCGCGCGTAATGCAGCGCGGGCGCAGTTCATTGACCCAACCGTAGGCAATTCCGCGGACGTTCGTGCGCCATTCCGTGTGCGAATCAAGCCATTCCTTCAAACGTTCTTGAAACGCGGGCAAGTCCAGGAACCAATGCTTTGATTTGCGCAGGATCGGCTTGGAACTGTCGCCGGGAATGTTGGCCCGTGGCTCGACCAGTTCATTCGCGGTATATTGCGCGCCGCAGTTCTCGCATTCGTCCCCATTGGCGTCTTCATAGCCGCAGCGCGGGCAGGTCCCCTTGACATAGCGATCCGGCAGGAACCGGTCCGAGCGCTCCGAATACCACAGTTCCATTTCCTGCTGGTGGATGAATCCCCCGGCATCGAGCCGGCGGAAAAAGTCCTGCGTCGTGTCGTAGTGCAGCGCCCAGGACGTGCGCCCATACAGGTCGTAGGAAATGCCCAGCCGCGCGAAGGCCTCGGTGTTCGACTCGTGGTACCGGTCCACGATGTCCCGCGGCGCCACCCCTTCTTTCAGTGCGCTCAGCGTGATCGGCACCCCATGCTCATCGGAGCCGCCAATGTAGAGCACCTTCTCTCCACGTAACCGCTTGTAACGGACATAGATGTCCGCGGGCAGGTAGGCCCCCGCGATATGGCCCAGGTGAATATAGCCATTGGCATAAGGAAGCGCGCTCGTCACGAGCGTGCGTTCAAATCGGTTCACAGCACACATGCTTCTGCTCTCTGGTTGAAAGGGGAATTCAGATCAGTATAGCCCTTGAAGCATGCGCACTTCACTTGCGCGCAAGCCGCTTGAAGGGAGATCCCCCAGCGAGAAACCGCTCTGATGCCATGCCACCGCCTGGATTTGGAGTTTCTCGTGAAAACTCCATTGCAAATGGGAGCGGCACTTCGCGTACACTGCCGATCCAATGCTTGGGAGGGATTCCGTTATGTCCAGAGCACTCCGCGTTCTTGTGTTGAGCACAGCCGTGCTCCCCGTATGTGCGGCACTCCTTTCTCCGCCTGTGATGGCGGCGGATGAATGGTGGGACCCCGCCTGGGAGTGGCGGCGGCAGATTGATATCAACACGGACCTGTTGACGGAAGATCTCGTCGATTTTCCGCTGAGCCTCTATATTCATGACAATTGGCACCTGTACAACAATGCCAAGACGCAGGTAGAGCCGCTCAGTGTGCGCGTGGTGGATTCGGCGGGGACGGCGCTGCACTCAAAGAACCTCTTTTGGAAGGGGGAACGCGGCGAAATCCATGTGAGCGTGCCGCGCATCGCCGCGGGGCAGGGTGTGCAGCGCCTTTACCTCTATTACGGCAACCCCGCGGCAGAGGCCATGGGGCGTGGAGAAAACCTGTGGCAAAACGGCTATGTGGCGGAGTCACATTTCGCCAAATCCGCCAACTGGTCACGGGCGGGCGGTGTGCCGCTAAGCGAGGAAGGGGAACTCCCACCGGAGTCGCCGGAAGAAGATGGCCGCGCGCTGCCGGGGGACATACCGGCATTCTTCTCGGTCCAGCCCGAATTGCTTGAAGGTTTCGGCGAACACATGACGATTGCCGTACGCTTCAAGTTTGAAGACGACCCGGGCCTGCAAAACCTCGCATCGGGCTTGAAGAAGGACGGGCCGGAAGAGTGGTTCAACTTCGGGCTGAAAACGCCCAACACACTGCACACCAACGCGACGAGCAACGGCCAGCGCGCGCCGGAACTGAACATTCAGGGACTCGAGCCGGGCCGCTGGCACGGGGCCGTCGTGCGCTATGACGCGCGCAACCATACACGCACCCTCTGCTTGGACGGCGTCGAGTTCGCCCTGGACAGCGCGCTGCCGGGGCCACTGCGCGTGAACGAGATGCGCGTGGGCCGCGGCGTGCTGCATTTCGAGCCGTGGCAGTTGCACGGCCGCTTAATGGAGTTCCGCCTGAGCGACGTCGCGCGCTCCGATTCCTGGGTGCGCGCGGAAGCGGCGTGTCTGGCGGAGCGCAATCCTTTCGTTGCACTGGGGCCGGTGCAGCACCACGGCGAGCCCGCGCCCGTGCCGCAACCCTTCGCGCTCATGTCGCCCAACGATGGTCTCGTGCACAGGAAGCGCGCGGCACTTGAACTCCGCTGGTATCCCTCCGCCGGCGCCGAACAATACTCCATCTTCCTCTACGACGGCCCGGACGATCCCGAGCCGTTCCTGGTGCTCGACGCAGCAGCGCGCACGCGCTTTGAACTCGACCCGAGCCGCGTACCGAAAAAGGCCTTCCACTGGACGGTAGTCGCGCAAGCCGCCTCGGGCGGACAGGCGGCGGAGGGGCGCAGATCGCTAGCGTTTTACGACTGGGTTGCGGCAGGACCGGCCACACCACCCGCGGACACCATCGCGCCGGCGTTGCAGCCCGCGCGCGATGCGCAATATGACTTGAAGGGCTATCTGCGCGGGCGCATCGATCGCGCCATCCACCGGTACTACATCGAAACACCCGAGTCGAGCCCGGCCATGCTCCAGGTCCTGCGCGATCGTGACAAACGGCCCGTGCGTGATCCGCTGGTGCCGTGGGCGGGCGAGTTTGCGGGGAAATACCTCACCGGCGCGCAACTCGCCTGGCGCTTGACCCGCGATGCGGATTTGAAGACTACCGTCGATCAGTTTGTCCGTGATCTCATTGCCTGCCAGGCGGAGAATGGCTACCTCGGGCCATTTCCGCCGGAGTCGCGGCTGACCGGCGGCAATTGGGACGAGTGGGGCCACTACCACTGCATGCTGGGCCTCATGCTCTATTACGAAGACACCGGTTACGCACCCGCGCTGGAGGCGTGCACGAAAGCGGCGGACCTGCTCTTCGAGACCTTCGGCCCGGGCGGACCCACGCTGACGAACGACGGCTCCGGCGGCGAGATGAACATGTCGGTCTGCCACGCGCTGGTGCTGCTATACAAGAAGACTGGCGTGATGCGCTACCTGGAACTGGCGCAGTACATCGTGCATGAAGCCTGGAATGAAGAAAGTGCCGGGCATTACCTGGAAAATGCGCTGGCCGGGAAGCCACTCATCGAGTTTCAGCGGCACCGCTGGGAGAGCATGCACGACTGGATGGCGCTGACTGAGCTGTACTGGCTGACCGGCGACGAGCAATACCGGAAGGCGTTCGAACATATCTGGCGGAGCGCGCGCGATGGCGACCGGCACAACACCGGTGGGATTACCTCGGGCGAAGGCTTCACCGGCTCGCCCTATCGTACGGAGGCCATCGAGACCTGCTGTACCGTGGCCTGGATCGCGATGAGCCTCGAGATGCTGCGTCTCACCGGCGATCCCAGCGTAGCCGATGAAATCGAGTGGAGCACGCTCAACAGCGCGCTCGGCGCCATCCCCTACAGCGGCCGCGCCTGCGCCTACAACGTGCCGATGGACGGCACGCGCGTCTTTGGCGTCGAGCTGCCGTGGCAGTCGCCCAAGGCCGGGCCCGACCTCAACTGTTGCGCCGTCAACGCCAACCGGCCACTCGGCATGATCAGTCAATGGGCGCTCATGCAGGACTCACAGGGGCTGGTCCTCAATTTCTACGGCCCCGGCGCCTATAGTGCCGCGCTGTCTTCCGGCAACCGCGTGGCCCTGACGCAGGAAACAACCTATCCGGCCAATGGCAAGGTCCACATCCTGGTGAGCCCGGAAAGACCCGAGACTTTCATCCTGAAATTCCGGGTCCCCGGCTGGTCCAAGACTACCACCTTGCGCATCAACGGCGAGGAACAGCCCGCACCCGCGGCGGGCGCCTATGCGGTGCTTCAGCGCGCCTGGAACACCGGCGACACCATCGACGTTGCGTTCGATTTCACCCCGCGTTTCTGGCAGGGACAAGAAAACTTCGCGGGGAAGGCCTCGGTTTATCGAGGGCCGCTTCTCTTCGCCTTCGACGCCCGGTACAGTGATCTCAACCCCGACCAACTGCCGGTGCTGGATCCGGCGGCGCTCTCTTTCCAGGAAGCCATTCCGAATAGCGAAGAAGCCATCACACCCTGGCTGCGGGGCACATTGATAGACGCTAGCGGCGCGGCGATCCCGGTCGTCGATTTCTCCAGCGCCGGCCAGACCGGCAACCACTACCGGTCATGGTTGCCGGTCAAGGGGGCTCTGATGTGAAGAGGCGGAGATCGAGGGACTGGCCGAATTGGTGGGAGTGGGAACTGGATCTGGACAGTGCTCACCTCTTGACACGCATGGAAGACCGGGAGTTTAATGAGACAGACTTGCGTGAAATGTTGGAGAGTGCTGACACATACCGGCGGGACATCATCGAAGGCCGGTGGGTTATTGAGACACATCACCGGCAGCGGCGGTGGGAAATCATCGTTGAACCGGACGATCGGTGGCAACTATTAGTCGTGGTTACCGCGTACCGAGTTTAGAGAAAGATGGAGATGGCTGGTCAATATCTGCAAGTGACTTATCGGCATGGACGGCCCTTTGCTGCCTACTATTATTTGCCTCGGCAGAGCGGTGATAGGAGTTGCCGCAGTGAGGTGGCGG
The DNA here is from genome assembly GCA_016182645.1 of Candidatus Hydrogenedentota bacterium. Lineage (GTDB taxonomy): Bacteria > Hydrogenedentota > Hydrogenedentia > Hydrogenedentales > JACPGD01 > JACPGD01. Next base: position 25,620 of record JACPGD010000114.1, read on the forward strand.
GGCCGGGGCTGGTGGTTGACTTTCGCAGTGACGGCCGGCCCATTGGTATCGAACTTACCGCCCCAGACAAGGTGTCCCTCGCGGCGCTCAACAAGGTCCTGCTTGATCTTGGTCTCCCACTGGCCAGCGCGGAAGATCTGGCGCCGCTCCCGGCGGCTTAGAAAAGCTGAACTAGCCGAACGGCGCTTCTATCAGAAGATCACGGACATCTATGCCACGGCCTCCGCGGTTCTTCTCCCTCACCGTGGCACGTAATCCAGTACCAGCAAGCGCGCGATGTGCGGCATGGCAAGTTGTTTGAAAGCCTGGTGCGCGGGGTGGTTGAGGTAAAGGTCTTTGTCCGCGGTGTTGTTGAAAGTGAACACGATGCAGTGGGTGAGTCCTTCGCTGCGGGCAGCCTGATTCAGGTCCGTGCCCCATTCGTACGCGGCAATCTGACGGATCTGACTGGGGAGCTTGGCGGAAGAGGCTTCGACTTCGCGTTGCGTCGTTTCCGGAGTATCGGGCTTGAACGCAAACAGCACCACGTGCCGCACGGCGCCAGGGGGCAGGCTGGCCACTGCGGTGGGGGTTTGTAGACGGGTAACGCAGCCCGCAAAAAGAACAAGTCCAGGAAGCAACAGCGCGGCGGCCACTACCCATGGCCGCCATTGAGCAGACAGCACAGTGTTTCCCTTGGAGCATCCCCTGCCAGGCATGAGGCGATCCAACATTCGACCGTCCCTCCTGTCCCTCAACCCTAATGAGTCCATTTTGTCCATTAAGTCCATCCCGTCTATTCCATCCATGCCCTAACGCAGTAGGTGCAGATGCTCTTCCAAGAACGCATAAGCTTCCTGGCGCTCGGCATCCGGGAAATCATGCTCGGCGTCCGGGTGCACAGC
>JACPGD010000097.1 GCA_016182645.1 Candidatus Hydrogenedentota bacterium
CTCTTCCAGGGCCTCGAAACCATCGAAGAAGCGCGTCGCCTGCGCGAATTGCAGCAACGGCTCGCGCGGTGTCGCCAAAAACGACTGCGCCAGATCAGGCGGGTTTGTGCTCAGCCGGTGCGCCACGTTCATCCGCAGCGGCGTGCCCCACAACGCATGCCCAAACAAGCGCCGTCCGCCATTTGAAATAAAGCGGGCTTGCTGCGTCGCGGCTAAGACGAAATAAGGCCAACTCGTGATACTCACCTGCGCGTCGAAGACGCTCAGGCTATCGGCCCAATCGTCGTAATTCCCGTCTGTCGCTTGCCACCGGTTTCGCGTCCCGAAGCGATCGCCTCCGTACAGCGGATGCTTCCGTTCGAGCGAGCGATAGAAATCGAGCCCCATCTGGTTCGGCAACCAGAACCGAGGATAGTCTTGATTCAAACACACGGTCGTTCCATTCACAACATAGGAAGAGGGCACAATATCGTCCACGGACCTGTTGATTACATCATTCTCAGCATAAGCAACGCGATCTGCTACTTTGCCCTGACTGGCATTACCTTCATAGAGCGTCACAATGACATTGTCGCCGGGATACCACCGGCGCTCCGTAAATGCTTTCCAGTCCGGCGGATCGTAGTCTGACCCAGTGTACATTGCCGGGTAGTTCTCGCCATTCCCCGCGGTCAAATCGCCCACTATGGCGATTTCACTTGCAAGGAAATTGTTGGCACCCTCGTGCAGTGGGTTGTCATTGCCCGAAGCATCGTTTGGCGTATCCAGAATGCCTAAGCCCCCGCTATCGATCAATCGCTCGGGATACAGAGAGCGATCCCGGTAAAAACGATACGACAGTGTTCCTGCTCTGTAACTGCCGGCTCCAACTCCCGCGCCTTCGTCAACACCTTCACTTGTCAAGATGCTCCCGCCGAGTGCCTGCTCGTCGATTCTCCCGTCGAGGTCATTGTCGACCATGTCCTCATCGAGCGCGCCTGGAACAGGAACGGGGCCATTAATAGGGAAGTAAGCCCCGTCTCCGTCATTGTCCACACCGTCGTGGTCTGGGTAGTTCGGAAGGATGCCGCCACGCAAGACAAGACGAGCAACATCATCGACGGAAGTAATGCTCGCAAGATTCCTCGTGACGCCTCCCACGACTTCGAGCGAAACAGATCGTAGCTCCACAATGCGATCCCACGGCTGGTCGGTGCCACCTCCGTCCGATAAGATTGGCGTGGACATAATCTGTCTTTCCTCAAAGACGCTATCTGTGTCAAGATCCGTAACGCTCAGAGGGAAACCTGCACCTTGCGGATTGAAGTTGAAGGGATAGGTGAGGTAGCCAGAAGTGAGGCCATCACCGTCATTGTCCACATAGTCATTCAACAGCAAGGAGGCTGGATGTATTAACCGTGAAAAGACGGATCCTGTTTGGTCGTAGAAGGGGCCATCTATCGAGCCTCCGCCAGGATTGAAGGAAGGCGAGTAGGCGGGAGAAACACTCGGGAAGGGCGACAGGTCTCTTATTGGCGGCACCGTGATCCCATCAAACGGAATTCTACGGGCCGGGATTGGGCTGTTTAGAATATAATCAGAACTCGCGGCCATACCGATACCATTCGTGCTAATCTTGTGACGCTGATTAGGCACGGTCGGATTCGGAACTTCGCCTTGTCCCGGATAGAAGTAGTAATCCTGGCGCCTGTATACATCAAACTTGTTCGCGGCCAGAAGCAACATGCCACCTGGAGCGATCTGCGTGGATTCCGGAATCTGCCAGATAGACTTGAAGGCGTCTGGCTGGGCTCCGTTTGCGTCTGGGATCCCAATTTCTAACTGCCAACCAGTGATATCGACAACCTGGTCTGACGTGTTGGCTAGTTCCACGTATTCATGATCCGGTTCCTGGCTAAAGTCGAAAAAGTTGACGCCCAGTGAAAGCGTGCTGCCTGGTCGAATGCGCAACGCGACGCACAAGGCGACGTTCGATCCTGCCGGAGGCATTGTTACAGTATTAGTGAACGCCCCGCTTCCGGTCGCAAAGGGGTCGGAACCTGGAAGAATCCCGCCGCCATCCAGGAAGTAAGTCCCGTTGGGATTGAACCCAGGATCGGCATTCAGTGGAGACTGGCCCTGCGGCGTGCCATCGAGGAAAACCCACCCATCTCGCAAACCTGGATTATTGAACGCGATGTGCTGAGCGGGAACAAAGGCCCAGAACTGATCAAAGTATGCAGTGGGGTCGGCGGGAGTATTAATAACTGAGACAATGTCGTCAACAATCGTTCCTGTCGGGTCGCCATTTCCATCTAAGGGTACATATTTAATTGAGTACTCAAGTTGATCGTTTCCCGTCACGTACTGGGTGCCTCCCAACATCGCATTCAACGTGAGGTAGTACCTGCCTCCGGGAAGCCCGGAAATGTATCCAGTTTCTGGTGAATCAGGAGTGGGCACAAAGATAAACTCGATAACGTTTCCAACAAGAATTGTCGGTCCACCATCTGGAAAGGTGTACGTAAATGCAGGGACACTGGTAACTGCAGCGCTGTTCGCTCCAATGGTCGAACCAGAAATAGCCCACTGCGCTGGTCCCCCCATAACCTGCGCCAAAGTTCTCCGTCGAACATCGAAATCGGGCATTATCGGCGGACTACTACCGGCGGGATATAAATTCCCGAAAGGAGTCGGGTCGAAATTCCCGGGAACATTTGTGAAGGCAACGTTGGTCCTTATGGGATCATCTGACGTAACCTTGACCAAATTCGGCACTGCTTCCGCCTCGACGCGACGGACGGGGCGGACCATGAGTTCATTGATACGGATGGCTTCCTGGCCGGCGACGGTGTAGCTGATGTGGCGTTCTTCGGGGATGGGGTCGCCGTTGTTATTCGTGGCGAACATGAGCGGCTGCGTGGCGGTGGCGCGAGTGTCAACGTCGTGCATGAGCCAGGAATCAACGCTTTCGAGGGTTCTTGGCGCGTTGAGCGTTTTGCGGATTTGGTCCTCGACCTCCTCGAGCGGCATCAGTTGATCTTCGGGGACGACCTCGCGCGCGTTGAGATTGTCTGGCCAGGGATTGGTTGGGTTGTTGGGGTCGTTATCGACGACGAGGTTGATGTTCTCGGAAGTGAGCACGCTGCGCGCGTAGTCGCGGTCGCGGTTGTCGGTAATGTTCGCGGCGGCCTGCATCGCCTGCAACTCCCGGTCCGCGGGGAGTTGGTGCAGGCCGTCACGGTCCTGATTGACGAACGAATTGCCGGTTCGCGGTACGGGGCCGAGGGTGGCGGCGAGCACGTCGTTGGGTGCGACCGGGTCCGTGTAGTGGAGGAAACCGCCGTAGTACGGCTGGTACGGCTCCTGGTGCAGCCGGCTGGGGGCGGTGAGGTGGATATCGGCCTGGCGCAGCCCCTCGACAAAGCCGAGGATGTTGTTTTCCAGCGCCGGGTCCTGCGGCACGCTGATATAGCGGGTGAGGTCGTTGGTGCGCACGGGGTGCGTAATGCGCTGCTTCGTCACGGGTATGAAATCGCCGTGCGCCATCAGGTTGGCCGCGATCTGTTGGGGCGTCGCAAAGTTGAAGTCGATCCGGTTCACCCCGCGGATGCCCGATTCCGTGAGGAAGTAACTGACGGAGCGGTCCGTGCTGAAGGGGGTGACCAGGGGACGCATCTGGGCGAAGCGCGCGTCTGCAATACCGGGTGTCAGCGCGGGGATCTGGCGGGCATTCTGGAACTGCTGATCGCCCAATTCGCCGATCTCGTTGAAGACGCCGTCCAGGTCGTTGTCGAGCGTGTCGAAGACTGGGGCGTTCGAATTCAGGCTGACCGCACCTTCGGCCAGCAGGTTGCGTGTGGGCGAAACGCGCTGCAATTCACCTGGTTCGTCGATACCTTCCAGCGACCCAAGCAGCCCGGCATAGGTGCTGAAGAGCGGGTCGGTCGTATCGGCGGGCAAATAGAGGCCCTCGTCCACCAGTCCGTCGCCGTCATCGTCGCGGCGGTTCATCGCCAGCAGTAGCGCGTTGCCATCATCGTCGGCGCGGCCATAGCCCGGGTACATCGTATCGAGGAGGAATTCGTTGGTTAGGTTGCGCGTGTCCTTGGGCGTGCCCGTCAAGACGCCCCAGAGGTTCCCGGCCAGGACTTGCCCGATGATCGGCAGCACGCGCGTGTCATACTCGAAAATGGTGGCGCCGCTGCTGGGCGCGGTGAAGAGCGTGGCCCCCAGATTGATCTGCCCGATGGAACGGACGGGGACGGCGGCGCTGGCCAGCATGGTGTGCCCGCCGGTGGCGTTGAGGTTGACCTTGCTGGCTTCGTCCGTGATGAGGATGGCAGCGCGGCCGACAAGATCGCAGACGGGCTCGCCGGAATGCGTGAGGACCAGCGTGCCAGCCGTCGTGGGCAGCGTAGCGCCGGAGAAGGCATCGACCAGGTCATTGTTGTAGAAAGTGCTGAAGTAGGTCTGCAAGGCGATGTGCCCATAGCTGAGGCTTTCCACGGCCGCCGGATTCGAAGGCAATACCCGTCCATCGGTTGGGTCGGACGGATCAAGATACGCGTAGAAACTGTAGTCGTTGATGATCAGGTTGTAGTCGTTGTCGAGCTTGTCCACGTCGCTCGCGGTCAGGCGGACATCCACGCCGTTGAAGTCGATGATGAACTCGTCCGGCAGGCGCACGATCGGCACGCGCTTGACCAAGCCAGTGCCGTCGGGGTTCGGCAGCCACACGAGGTCGCCATTGTCCCCGAGGACACCGTCCTGATCGCCGTCATCGCCCTGGATGGGGTCGCCGGGGAGGTCGATGCCCGCGTCGCCGATGATGCCGTTGCCGTTGAGGTCGATCTTAATCAGAATGCCCGGAAGGGGCGCGGTGAGAAAGATACCAACACGCGGGTCTATGGGTTCGGTAACGTCCGCTTCGGGCAAACTGATACCCGCCTCCACGGAATCAGCGGTGTCCACCAAACCATCGCCATCATTGTCGAGGCCGTCCTCCCCGCCCCAATAGACGTGGGACGGGCTTTCGAGGCGGCCGTCCGCCGCGGGCTTTGCAGCAACAATGTTGCCTTCGGCATCTTTGTTCACCAGTTCATCGACCTCGCCATCCAGGTCGTCGTCCAGCTTATTGATGGGGAAGAAGACGTCGGACGGGAGCGGAATCCAGATGGCGTCGCGCAGGCCGTCGCCGTCGTTGTCGACGTCGTTGAAGGCATCGGCCTCTTCGAGCGGATAGCGCCCCGAGCCGTTGTACCAGGGCGTATTGTTCCGCGAGTACGGATAGCCAAAAAAGCTGGACAGCACGAACGGCACGCGCTCGCGCTCCCGGTAGACATCGCCGAGGCTGGTGTCGCTGTCCGGGGTCAGGTCGAAGGTCTGATACGCGAACTGCGCCTGCGAGAGCGGGGTCCCCGCGGCATCGGTAATCTGGTAAGTGCCCGGCTCGGCGTAGATCACCGGAATGCCGCCCTCCCGCCGCGGGATGCTCAGCCAATCGCGGGTGCGCAGGCTGCGGTAGAGCGGCTCGGGCCCCTGCGCATCGTCGAAGAAATCAATATAGGGAAAGCTGTTCAGGTCCACCTCCGGCAGCCCGCCCTGTTCGAGCGGCACGCCGCTGCGCAAGGCCCAGGGTTTTCCCGCGACCCAGGAGCCGTTGAAAATCGAGCGCCAGGCATGGTCGGTCGAAGTCGCGCCGGGGTGATTGAAGAAGTCCTGGTTGAGGTGGGCGATGGCTATGGCCATGGCGGCGTCGGAGAGGAGGTCGACGCGGACGCTGTTGGTGACGTTGGTGGCGGTTTTGAGTTCGATGCGGCTGACGGCGTAGAAGGTGAGGCCGATGGCGAAGAGGATCGTCATGATGGCGAGGACGATGATGAGCGCCGCGCCGCGCGCGCGGACGGCGCGAGTTGCGAGTTGCGCGTTGCGAGTTGCGGGTTGAGGGGGGGAACTAGTTCTGAGTTGTGAGTTGTGGGTTCTGAGTTTGGGACGCAAGACCTCCGGACTCCAGACTCCAGACTCCAGACTCCGGACTCCGGACTCCAGGCTCTGGACTCCGCCCGGCACTCCTTCCCGCTGGCTTGTGTCGCTCTTCACCACGTTGACCTCAATCTCTGCTCTGTCGCCTGCAAGCCGCCATTTCCGCGGCTTCTCTCCTTCTGACAGCACTCCACTGCGCGCCGCCGCCCTCTTCCCCAATCCTTCATCCCTCCCTCTTCTTCCTAATTCTTAATTCCTAATTCTTCACACCTGACTCGGGTTCGCAATCAGGCTGGCCTCAATCGAGCGGTTGAGCGCGGACGGCACATCAATCCCCTGGCCGAACCAGCGGCGGAAATCGGCGCCGCCGGGGCGCGTGGCCGGTTTCATGATCCAGAAGCCCGGCCGCACAATGTTGGGCAACTGCGGCAAGAGCGGCGAACCCAGCGTGTCGGAGGCGAGCCGCGTTCCGCCCACGCTTTCGGTCAGCGTCCGGTCGAAGGCCTGCAGGACGTTCTCCGGATTGCTCGCGACGGCAACCGCCTGCATGTATTCCTTGTAGCCGATCATGCCGAGGCCCTGGGCATTGTTAATCGCCTGAAGGCTGCGCGGCGGCTCGATGTTCTGGAGGGCGTTGAAATACGTGCTGTATTCCTGGACGCTGTTCGAGTAATAGAAGTAGCCCGAAGCGTATAAGGCATTGGCGGGGGTGCCATCGGCATCGGGCCACGTCAGGAGCGCGCCCGTGACGGGGTCCTTGGGCTGGGCAGAGGTGACGATGCTGTCCGCGACGACATAGTCCCGCGGATCCCGCCCCATGCCGGTCCACAAATCGGGCAGGTCTTGTTGCCCCGCCACCATGCGCAGCCATAGCTCGCGGATGCGCGCCTCGACCAGCGTGCCGATAGTCTCCGGGCCGAGCGCCGTCAATGGGTCGCCGCTCCCGATGATGTTATCCATCAACACGCGGATGTCACGGCCATCGTTAAGATTGGCGGCGTCCGGATTCAGCGCCGAGAGGACCTGGATATATAGATTGCGGTTGCGGCCTTCCGTATTGTCCCACCGGTCATTGACGGGATTGAGCAAATCGATGCCGGGCCAGGAAACGCCGTCCGGCAGTTGCAGCACTTCCAGGTCGGACATGCCCGTCTGGGCGAAACGGACCAGGCCGCCCGTGGTGACGAGGGCGGGGGCCTCCTGCACCTCCGTGCCGTCGCCAGGGAACCAACTGAGGACGATGGCATTCGCGGTGGCCGCGTCAAAACCGAGATCCATCCCCTGCTTGATCAAGCGGTCGCGCAGGGTCCCGCGCACTTCAGCAAAGGTCGTATTGAATTGCTGGCCGCCCGCCGCACTGTGCACGGCGTAGGTGATCCGCGTGAGCTGTCCGTTTTCGTTCGAGCCGACAAACATGAAACCGAAGGGCGTGCCGTAGAATTGGTAGTACTGGCCCAATTCGCGCGCCGTGAAGGCGTTCTTCAGGTCCTGCTCGAGGATGCCCAGGGTGCTCCGGCCCACTTCGAAGGCTTCCATGCTGCGGTAGCCGGTGCGCATCGCATCCACACTGCTCGCAAACAGCGCGGCCACCCCGGTCATGATGGTGAGGAAGATGGCGATACCCACGAGGATTTCCGCGAGGGTGAAACCGGGGTTAGGCTGTAGACTGTAGGCTGTAGGCCGTAGGTTGGCGGGGGGGGGCAGGTGTGAGTTCTGAGTTCTGAGTTTTGAGTTAAAAAACCTTGAGTCCGGACTCTTTCCGGGCGTCACCTTCCGGTGTCCAGACTCCAGACTCCGAGAACTCAGAACCCAGAACCCAGAACCCAGAACTCTATTTTCGAAACTCGAAACTCGCAACTGATTTCCCTCACTGCCGCGTCACGTAGGTGACGAAGTTCTCCTCGCGGCCATCAAACATCTGCACCGAAAAGGTCACGCGATATAGGTCCACGTCGCCACCCACTCGTTGCACCGAAGATTTCCACCCGCTGTAGAGCGCGCTCGCCGCATAAATGTTGCCGGCCGAAGCGAGCAGTTCCGCGGTCACCTGCGCATTGTCCGCGGCCCACTGCGAGAGCTGGTTGCCGACGCCGCCCGCCTTCACGCGGCCCAGTTCCGTATTCGCAAGCGACGCCACCGTCGTCCGCTCCGCCGCCACCCGGCTCTGCCGCAACGACGCCGGGAACAGTTGCATCACGGCAATCAGCCCCACTGCCAGAATGGTGACGGCGACCATGACTTCTAGTAGTGAGAAACCGGCCTGAGTAGTCGCGCGCTGAGTAGTCGCGCGCTCGCCGAGCGCGCGACTGACCCCGTGCGCCGGTCCACATCCTGGCGCCAGTCCATGCATCAGTCTCAAGTTCATTCGGTCACCACCTTGATCCGGCCCGTGGAACGATACAACTCCACCGGAATAGAAATCAGGTTCGATTCCAAGTCGCTCGGATCGGACGTCTCCAGATTCGGCACAAGGAAAGAGCGGGTTTCTGGGAAATTTAACCGATCCGGAAGATTGACATCCGGCGGCGGGGCCACGAGCAATTCGAAGCGTTCGCGCTCCCCGGCCGCATTGATACTGCCGCGCGGGTTGAAAATGTGGGCGGGTAGTTCGAGGATTTGGTTGCCCAATTGCGCGGGGACAAACTGCATACCAAGCACGTTGCGGAGGTCGCCGCCAGCCGCGGAATTCGGGAGCGGGGAAAGGTCGGTATAGATTAAAGACATGGTGGCCGGATCCCGCAGCAAGAGGACGCAGTCCCCGGGGAAAGTCCGGAAGTTGCCACCGTCGCCGGGGACGGGTAGCCAGACATCGGCTGAATTTCCGGCAAGGGTGGTGGGCACTTTGAAGAACGTCGCGGCGGCAATGATAACGCGGACGGTGTTGTTGTCCAGGCTGTCAATCACGGGTGCGGCCAACCCCGGATTCGAAGCGGCCGCGTAGTTGTCCAGCGAGTACACCACGGCCGTGTCCACATGAAACGTGGTAGCGTAGATGCGGGCGGCGCGGAGGACGCTGTAGAGATCGCGCGACGCATTTTGGAGATCGGAGCGCAGAAAGCCACCCAAAGTGGCAAAAGTGGGAATCGAGATAGCGGCGAGCAGCGACACAATCGCCATCACCACCAGCAATTCCACGAGCGTAATGCCTCGGGAAGTGCTGTTATGCCGCGGGTTCACCGACATTCTCGACCAAATCTTTCGAAGGGTTGTGCCTTAGTTGTACAGGCGCTCCCACGTACGTTCATTGTCCCAGTTGTTCACATCGTCGCCGCCGCCGTAATAGAATTGATCGGGTTCCTGCTGGTAGGCCATTGGGCCGCTTTGCCCGTCAACCCGATACAGGGCCTGGTCATTAATCGTGTTTTCGCCGTAGGACCAGATATAAACCGTTTGCTCCTCTGGCGCGGTATACCCCACGGTGCTTGTCTCGTCCGTGGCGGCATCGGTTACTTCCACGGTCATCCAGTCGCGCTTCCCGCCACCCGAGCGGGTGCCCGGCAGGGTGTTCTCGCCAAGCTCCGCGGTCGAGTAACTCCGAAAAATGACCGGTACCTCTGCCTTTGCCCAGGTGTTCGCCGACCACGGGCCGGGGAAGATCTGATACAAGTTACCCCATGGGTCAAAGCCGATTTCCATGTAGGAGGTACCGAGCTTCTTCACTACTGCCGCTTTCAGGTAGTTGGCGTAAGCAATGCCCAGTTGCTGATCGCTATCCTGGAGCACCTGACGGCCTTCGCGCAGGATAGCGTAGAGCGTGCGCGTGTAGAGTTCCTGCGCCGCGAGGAATTGGTTCACGTTGCCGCTGTACCCCCCGATGTAGGCCTCCACCGCTTTCCCTTCAAAAAGCTCGTGCAGGCTGTTGCGGTCGGAGTCCGCGAGTACCTTAGTCAGCGCGAATTCGATGTTCTTGATCTCGCTGTGGGCTCTGGTCGCCCGCGCTTTGCGGATCACGTCCACCACATTGGGCAATACGATGGACGCCAGGATGGCGATGATTGCCATGACGACCAGAAGCTCAACGAGCGTGAACCCTTGTTTCCGCTCCATGTTTGTCTGCCTCCGCTGTTTCGCGTTGTTTGCGAAACCGCTCTTTCCTTCCCAATTGTGCCATGAAATACGCGGACGGCCAAATGCAAACGCCGCCCGCGCATCGAAACGATCCAAAGCTACTGGCTGATTGCGTCGCCGAGGGTGAAAATCGGTAAGTAAAGTGAGATTACGATGAAACCGATAACGCCGCCAAGGCAGATGATAATCATAGGTTCCATCAGGGCGAGCATGGCTTCCACCGCGGCCTCGACTTCCGCGTCGTAGATGTCCGCCACCTTCACCAGCATCGCGTCCAGACTGCCCGTCTCCTCGCCCACGTCGATCATGTTCACGACCATTGCGGGGAAGACCTTGGTCTCATCCAGCGGCGCGGCAATGGTGTCGCCTTCCTTGATGCTATCGTGCACCTTGTCCACCGCGTTCTGAATCACGCTGTTGCCAATGGTTTCCTTGGTGATCTTGAGCGCCTGCAAGATCGGGACGCCGGACGTGATCAGCGTGCCCAGTGTGCGCGCAAAACGGGCCACGGCGACCTTGGTGACAAGATCGCCAATCAGCGGAATCTTGAGCCAGATCCGGTCCAGAACGCGGCGGACCACCTCGAATTTCGTGAGCAGCTTGACGCCAGTCAGCGTCCAGCAGACGATGCACAGCAGCAACCACCATTTGTAGACCATGAAATCCCCGGCCGCGATGAGGAACTTCGTGGGCGCGGGGAGATCCGCCCCGAATTCGGCGAAGATTTC
>JACPGD010000098.1 GCA_016182645.1 Candidatus Hydrogenedentota bacterium
TTTGAAGGGAAGAAAAGCGGAACGGACGGTCCCCCGCGAAACCGCCGTTAAGCGCCTTGCTCTTAGCGACCCTACAACGCTTTCCGGACAGCGAAAAGGAGAGTTTTGTCCCTTGACACGGGGCCACCTAATGGGTGTCCCGGATTTGCCCCGGATTTGCCCGGATTTGCCCCAAACTTGTGGTCTGTATCATGTCGACTTCTCGAGATTGATCGAAAGGCCACAGACCGTGATGGAAAAGCGTGCTCATCCTACTCCCAACTCCAAGCTTGGGGATGCCTGGAGGACACGCCAGTCTTTGGGACATTCAGTTTTTGGCCATGGAGCGAAAACGACTGTAAGACATGGGCGCGGCGGGCGATGAAAGAGTGCTGTCTCCGTCTTAAGCCCATACCGTCGCCACCTGTGCCGCCAATGTGATTCGCGGAGGTTCCTGCTATGGTGCATCCAAATTACTTCAAATATCCTTCAGTGCTGTTCGGCTTGGGTCTCATCTGGTATCATGCGAACTCACTTGTGAATGCCTGGAGGGGCGCGCGTCGATCCGGAGACAGTCTTCTCCTGTCCATCCTTCCACTCTGCTTTGCTTTCGGATTACTTTCTGCGTGCCCGAAGGAGGCCACAATCCCTTCCGCGGTTCAAATGCCTCTCCCTTCTGCGGTTCAAGTACCTCTCATTCCCACGGACGATGGTGAGCAGTATCAAGATTTCTGGCTTATCCCGCCCCCGGGCGTGTACTGCATATTCGTCATTTCGTCCGTTACCGCCGATCACGTCATAAGAGATACCTTTCATCTCACTTATAGTGCATATATTAATGGGACACTTATAGATGACGATAGTGGGGTAAAAGATACTTACGTGAATTGCTGGGAACAACACATCGGCGATTCCATAACGATTAGAAGCCGATCTGAGGTGCTTCATATTTCCTTGCGAATAGCACCCACTGCTAAAGATAAAACTTTTGCCCCTCTGAGCCTTGTAATTCAGCCACCAGACGAACTGGCTATTAAGATGCGAGGAGGGTACAGCATTTCTGGCTATTATAGATCAAGATATAAGGAAACGCGACCTCAATGACCGGTTTACCACGACAACGAGACGACTTAGGGAAGTCAAAGACAGCCTACGCATTCAGCGGCCTCTGCTGTGGCGCGGTCTCCTGACCGCGCCACTCCCCCGACCGTCAGGTCTCCTCCTCTTCTTGCCGCCGCCCCTTCCCCCTTGGCTTGGGCGCAGGGTGAGCGAAGAAAGCTGCCATGGTCACCGGAGCGCGGCCCCAACCACCGCGTTGGTATCGAACTCGGAATCCGGGCGATCCGAACTCAAAAACACCAAGAATTATTTGATTTTAACTGGATTAGCTTTATTGTCCACTGAGTACCCCTTGTTTCGCAAAACGCCCCTGCCCCCCTTGCCTTTGAGTTCGACAGATCTGCCGCGCCCCGTTCCCGAGGAATTCGAGCTTCTCGCACCGTTCACGCTGTTCCACGGGGAACAATCGGATCGGGGGAATTCAGTCAGATCTATCCTTCGGCATGGGCCCGGCGCCGTTTTGTGGCCCAGCGCTCGGCGTTAATAAATAGGGGCAGTCACCGTTTATTTACAAACGCCCTTGGCCAGGACCTTGATTAGACGAGGACGAGGCCGCGGTAGCAGTAACGAAAGTCTGGTGCGCCAAAGTGAAGGGCGGCTATTGTGATAGTCTGGAGTTTCTGCTTCAATCTGGCGGACGCTTGGTTCCATGGTGGTGGTGCAAAGGTGACGGGGGAGAAGCGCCAAGTCCCAGATGATGTGTGTCGCCTGTCTGTGGGTGTTTCGATTCTGCATCAACTACGAGAGGGAGGCGGTTTCATGCGTGTGCTCTTGCTCATCTTCCTGGTGCTTTCCTCTCCTGCATTTACCGCCGGCGTCATGGAGTGGCGCCTCGAGAAACGCCCGCCGCTGGCGAACGTGGTGGGGCCGCTGGACAACCGGGATCACCAATCCACGCCGGACGTGGCCCAGCAGACGCCGCTGCCCATTGCGGACGTGTCCTTTATCGAGCATGTGCGCGTCAGCGCGGGGGACAGCGATTGGCCGTCCGCCGGAGGCAAGCCGTTGGAACCTGCGACCATTGATTCCAAGCCCGTGACCGCTGTTGCGTCTGATTCCAGAGTGGGACGTTGGGCCGGCACGCGGGATGGATTGTATGCCGGCGATGGCGCCGGTTGGACGCGCCATCCCACCTATGGCTTCGACGGGCCGTTGTCCAATCTGATCGCGGACATCGCCTTTGATTCCCGCGGGACGCTGTGGGTGGCGACGCCCGCCGGCCTGAGCGCGCGGAACACCGACGGAACGTGGCGCGTGATCCGCGGGCGCGACGGGCTGCCCTGGGAAGAGTTGACCGCCATTGCCATTGCCAAGAACGATGACATCTGGCTCGGGAGTACACGGGGCCTCATACTTCATACACCCTATGCGGAGGGCCGGCAATGGTACTATCGTGCCGGGGAACGTTACCTGCCGGGGGACCATGTGCTCGACGTGGCGGTCTCGGAAGGCGGCCAGAGCATTTTTGCCAGGACGGACAAGGGCGTGGGACGCATTGATGCCGTTGAGCGCACATTGTATGGCAAAGCAGAAGCCCTTCAGACTCGTTTCGAAGAACGGCACCGGCGCCTGGGGATGCCCTCACCGGCCCAGTACGACGACGCCTACGCCATGACCTCGTGGACGCATGGCCCTCAGCCCAGCGACGGTTTGTGGACCGGCTACCACGTCGCGGCGATGAGCATGGCCTACGCCGTGACGGGCGAGGAGCGCTATCGCCAGGCCGCGAGGACCGGCATGGAAGCGTTGTATCTCCTGCAGAACGTGACAGGCATCAAGGGCTTGGTCGCGCGGAGTGTCGTGGCGGTCGACGAGCCGTATGCGGCCGAGGCGGCAACCCAGAAGAACTGGCACAAAACGGGCGACGGCAAGTACCTCTGGCGTGACGATGTGTCCAGCGACCAGATAGACGGCCACTACCTCGCGTTTTACTGTTACTACGAACACATCGCCCGGAATGATCCCGCGGAAAAGGCACGCCTGGAGCAGCAAATCCGGCAGGTCACCGACTACATTCTCGACCATAACTACGAGATCATTGACTGGCACGGGCAACGGACCCTCTGGGGCTGGTATGACCCCGAGCGAACCAACAATCAGCCGCGGCACTATCTCGAGAGCGCGCTGTACTCGCTGATGATCCTGTCGCACCTGCACGTGGCGATGTACGTTACCGACGACCCGAAGTACCTCGAGCACTTCCGAACACTCATCGAAGAGCACGGATACCTGAGTAATCTGTTGCTCGAGAAGAAGTTGTTTCCGGATGAGCTCAACCACTCCGACGACCAGCTCGCCGCGGTCGCCTATTACCCCTTCCTGCAATTGGCGCAGGACCCCATTATCCGTGAGACGCTCCACCGGGCCTGCAGGCGTCATGCCCGCGTCGAACTGGCCGAACGCAACTCCTTCTTTGCTTTCACCTACGCCACGATCAATCCCGCCGACGCCGATGTGGCCGGCGGCGTTCAGACCTTGCGGGAGATGCCGCTCGATCGCCGCGATTGGGGCATGATGAACTCCCACCGCGCCGATGTGCACTTCCAGCCGGATGCCTCGCGCAAGCGGACCCCTGTGCTCACTGAAGTGCTCCCAGCGGACGAACGTCACTTTGAACGCTGGAACCAGGACCCCTACGAGGCCGATTCCAATGGCGACGGGAGCAATGAAGGATCCGGCGAGCACTACCTGCTCCCCTATTGGATGGGACGCTTCCACGGCCTCATCGCCCCGCCTGCATCTTGAGCGCCTGGTCCCGTCCCGGTCTCATCTGTTCCAGTCGGTGAATCTCCCCCGCATATGCAGATAGAGGAAAAGGGCCCGCCGATCAGGAATGGCAGAGCCGGTGGTTCAACTTGAGTTTGCCCTTGGCCAACCACGGCTGTTCATGTTTATTCCTGCCATTTACTCTTGCCAAAGAACGCGAGACAGGGCGCCAGAAGTGCTAACACGAGGACGTCACCCAGACCCTTCAGTCCCCAGGAGTTTGGCAGAAATCGGCAACTGAGAATGCCTGGTTCCTCGTCTGCATCCCCCTCTCCCTCGCCTTCGCCCTCGCCCTCGCCTTCTCCTTCGCCTTCACCTTCACCTTCTCCTTCCCCTTCGCCCTCGCCTTCGCCTTCACCCTCACCCTCACCCTCACCCTCACCTTCACCTTCACCTTCACCCTCACCCTCACCCTCACCTTCACCCTCACCTTCACC
>JACPGD010000099.1 GCA_016182645.1 Candidatus Hydrogenedentota bacterium
CGACTGGCCAATCACATCTCGCCATGACTTGTTCAAAGGTAAGGCAGTCTCCGCTCATAAAGTACCCTGCCCTCCTCCAAACCCCGGGCGATGCAGTGGTTAGGTTCATCCCGCCACTCCTCGACCTCGTCCGTCGTGTAGAGCAGAAGATCTTTCGGGACCCGATAGTGAGAAAGGTCGCGATACAGTTTGGCGGTCAGCGATCTACGGCTCCGATGCTCGCCGAACTGTCCCGGCACGATAATCATAAGATCTACGTCGGAATGCTGGCTGGCGTCCCCGCGCGCCTGCGACCCGAAAAGTATCACTTTTTCCGGCTGCACTTCGCGGACAATGTCGTCCGTCATGGCCTTTAGTTTTTCCTCGCTAACTTGCACGACCCTATCTCCTTGGCGTTCGCACAACTCCATTCTGGCACAAGCCTCCTGTCTTTGACCACTGTGCTATACTCGCGCGCAATTCTTAGCCGAGGGCAATGACGTGATACGTGCGGAGCATTTGCGCAAGGTGTTTTGGCCGCCGCGAAGCCAGCCGGTCGAGGCGGTGAAGGACGCGAGTTTCAGCGTGGCCGACGGCGAGGTGCTGGGCCTGCTGGGGCCGAACGGCGCGGGGAAGACGACGCTCCTGCGCATGTTGGGCACGATCATTGTCCCCACCGCGGGCCACTGCTGGATCGGCGATATCCGCGCCGACGAAGCGCAAGACGAGATCCGGCGCCACATCGGCTTTCTCTCCGGCAATACCAAACTTTATGGTCGCCTCACTGCACGCGAGACGCTGTATTACTTCGGGCGTCTTTACGGAATGGCCGATCCGCTTATTGCCCAGCGCATCGACGAGATTGGGGCGTTGCTGCATATGCAGGAATTCCTCGAGCGCCGCTGCGAGTCGCTGAGCACGGGCCAAACGCAAAAAGTAAGCATCGCGCGCGTCATCCTCCATGACCCGGAGGTACTCATTCTGGACGAACCCACGCTCGGCCTCGACATCATGACGAGCCAGGCGATCCTCGATTTCATAATCGACGCGCGAACACGCCAGCACAGCATTATCTTTTCCACGCACTACATGAGTGACGCGGAATTATTGTGCGACCGCGTCGCATTGATGCATCGCGGGGAAATCATGGATATCGGCGCGAAGAGCGAACTGTACGCGCGCAGCGGCACGGACAACCTGCACGACGCCTTCCTGCGCATGGTGGAAGAGCGGGAGCAGGCGACGGCATGAACGCGCGCACCGTCACCACTATTCTGCGCAAGGAACTGCTCGACACGCTGCGCGACAAGCGCACGCTGATCATGATGATCGGCCTGCCGATCATTCTCTATCCCGCCATGCTGATCTTCGGGATGCAAATCGCCATTGTGCAGCAGAACAAACTCGAAGAGACCCGTTCGCGCGTGGCGATCGAGGGTGTGGCCACGGCGCAACTGCGCGACTGGCTGAACAACATCGAAATGGTGGACGTGGTGGAATCGGCAGCACCCGAGGAAGCGCTGCTCGCGGGGAACATCGAGTCCGTTGTCCGCGTGCGCGGCGAGTTGGATCCAGTTCTGGAACAAGGTGGCAGCGTTCCCGTGGAGATTCTCTTTGACAGCACCGAACTGGAATCGCGCGATGCGGCGGATCGGCTTGAGGACGGCCTGGAAAAGGTGACGAAAGATCTGCGCGATGCGCGCTTGCACAAAGCGGGGCTTGCCGTGGCGTACATCGAGCCACTCAAGGTCAAGCAGGAAGACCTTGCGCCGGCCCAAAAGACTTCGGGCATGGTGCTTGGGCTGCTGGTGCCATTGCTGATGGTGCTCATGATTGCGCTGGGCGCGTTTTATCCGGCCATCGACCTGACGGCGGGGGAGAAAGAGCGCGGCACGTTCGAGACGTTGCTTTCGACACCGGCGACCAAGCTGGAAATTGTGACGGGCAAATTCCTGACCGTGTTTACGCTCGCGATGGCCACCGGCATCCTCAACCTCGCGAGCATGGCGCTCACGTTTCTCTTCATGCTGTCGCAATTCTCGGCGGCCGTGAAAGACGCCACATTCGTCGAAGGGTTCCAATTGCCCCTCGAGGCGTTCTTCATCATCCTGCTGGTAATGATCCCGCTCGGATTCCTGCTTTCGTCGATGATGATGTCCGTGGCAGTCATGGCGCGGAGTTTCAAGGAAGCGCAAAACTACATCACGCCATTCTTCCTCATTGTGCTCCTGCCGGCGTTCATGGCCGGGATACCCGGGACAGAGCTGACGCCGTTTTCCGAATTCGTCCCGATTTACAACGTGGTGCTGCTGTTTCGCGAATTAATGACCGACAAGGCGACGGTAGACGAAGCCGTTTCCGTCTTTGTGAGCACAGCGGCGTATGCATCGCTCGCGCTGTGGTTTTCGGCGTGGTTGTTCCAGCGCGAGGAGGTCGTGCTGAGCGAAGAGCGCGGCATTCCCCTCACCGTGCGGCGCAGCGAGTTCCGTCCCCGCCCCACATTGACGCCCGGTGGCGCGCTGGGCTGGTACTCGGTGATGTTGATCGCCCTCTTCTACCTCGGCTCGCTCGTGCAGCAGTGGAAACTCATCCCGGGGCTGCTCATCACGCAGTTTGTCATCCTGCTGGGTGGGACCTTGGCCGTTCTGTGGTTTCTGAAAGTAGACTGGAGAACGGCGCTTCATCTCCGGCGCCTGTCGGCCCGAGGCTTTTTGGGCGCGCTGCTGCTTGGCGCCGGCGCCGTACTGCTGCTTATCCAATTTAGCGCGTACCACAACAAGTTTCTGCCGATGCCCAAGATGCTGGAAGAGGAATTCATGAAACTCTTCCAGACCGAAAATATACCTGGCGGCATCTTCACGCTTCTTTTCGCGGTGGGTCTCGCGCCAGGCCTTTGCGAGGAACTCTTCATGCGCGGCGCGGTGTTGTCCGGTGTGCGCCAGCGGCTGGGCACGTGGGGGAGTGTGCTGGTGATCGGACTATTGTTTGGCGTGCTGCACATTTCGATCTACCGGATTTTGCCGACGGCCCTCCTGGGCGCGGCGCTGACGTACATGGTGCTGCGGACGGGGTCGATCTGGTCGAGCGTCGCGGTGCATGCGCTGAACAATTGTTTTGGCGTGCTCGTGGCCACGGGGCATGCGCCGGTGTTTGTGGAAACGGCGTTGAACATTCAGGAGGCGGAGAAGAGCGGACTGCCCTGGCTGACGCTGGTTGCGGCGGTGGTACTGGTGCTGGTGGGGGTGGGGATACTCGAGTGGCAGTGGAACAGGGACCGCGGAGAGCGCCGGTAACGCTGATGGCGCAGGCCGAGACAAATGCCGTTGATTGGCGGAAGCGGGGAGGTACTCAACCACGGAGACACGGAGAGCACGGAGAGGGATCGCGGTGGCAGCGGCGCTGGCGGTGTATAATCTTAAGAAGAATAACTGGAGAACTCACAATGACATACAAAGGACATGTGAAGGACGGTGTCATCATCGCGGATGATCCCATGAACCTCCCCGAGGGCACGGTCGTTGAATTTCGGCCGCTGAGTATGCCGGACGAACGCCATCATCCGGATGTGGACCGATATCGCGGAATTCTAAAAGATGTAGAGATTGGGGATGATGAATACTACCAGCACGTGTGGCAAAAGCACTCATGAAGTGCTTGATCGACATCAACGTGATGATTGACTTTCTCATGGACCGCCAGCCCCACTTCCACACATCGGCTCGCGTAATAGACTTTGTGCTTGCCAAGAAAGCCGCTGGCGCGCTTCCGTCTCATGGCATTACAACAATTTCGTACTATCTTGCTCGCGGTTCCTCCGCCGACAGATTGCCGGAAATCATCCAGTGGTTGCTTGACAATTTCGAAATTGTGTCTTGCGATAAGTTGCTGTTCGAATCCGCTTTGGCGCTGAAAATGGCCGATTATGAGGACGCGGTGGTCGTGGCGAGTGCGCGGCGTTCAAATTGCGACTACATCATCACACGTAATTCGAAGGACTTCAGGCACAGTGCAGTTCCTGCTGTTCATCCTGCTGAGTTCTCTACGATGGTGAAGTAACGAGCCACGACGAAAGAATGCTGGGGGTCGCATGTTATTGTTTCTAATTGCTTCGCTGACCACTGCCGCGCCAGTAACACAGTGGGACTTTGACCAGGGCACGCCCGGCGACTGGGCGCCGAATGCGTTTTTGGCGAATGTCGGCGTGGCGGAGGGGGTGCTGCATGCGGAGGGAACGGATTGGGACCCGTTTCTCCTGAACCGGGCGGTCGAATTTCCAGCAACGCCGTGGCAGGTGGTGAAGATCCGGATGCGGGCGAGCGCGGCGGGGCGGGCGGAGTTATTCTGGTCGGGGAGTTTGGAGGGGGAGAACGGCGGGCTGTCGCAGAGCAAGAGTGTGTCCTTTCAGGTGCCGGGCGACAACGAGTGGCACGCACTTTCCGTGTACCCGTTCTGGCATCGCGAGGGAACGATCCGGCAACTGCGCTTCGATCTCTATGACAGTGCGGCGTTCGACATCGATTGGATCCGCGTGGAGGACTGGGCCAGTGATCGGGCGCCGATAGAGACGGCAGGAACGTTGGACGTGTCGCAGTGGCAGACGATGGAGGACGGGAGCATGAGGCTCGCACCGCCGCTGAAGATCGACACGACACTGATCCCGTGGGCGGCGTTGACTGTGGATGCTGTATCTGGCGCGGCTGCGTCGTTGTTGTGGGCGACGGACCAGTCCCAGGGATTGCAGGAAGAGAGACTTGAGCTTCGTCCTGGGAAGCATCCGGTGAATGTGGAGCTTCAAGGAATGCCTGGCTGGGAAGGCCATCTCGTGGCGCTGGGCCTCCGGCTGCCCAAAGAGCCGGTGGCCACGGTGACGGACGTGGACTTGCGCGAAAGTCCTGGCGGACCGGCTGATCTTCTTCCCGTGTATGTGGGCGCCGAGAACGCACTGAATCGTGCAGGTAAGACTTGGACGATGCTGGCCACACTGCAAAACGTGGGCGGCGCGGTCGCGCGCAATATCGTGGTCAGACTCGAGGGCGTAGGGCGAACTCCGACGAATCCTGGTGGAAAGCTGCGCATCGCTTCCAGTCCGGGGCAGGGGGAGTGTCCCCCTTTGTCTTTCGGGGCCATGCACGAGTTTCGGTGGACGGTGGAGACGAAGCACCCAGGGAAGAACCCGTTTCACTTGGACGCTTTTGTCGAGACCCGGTCTGCACTCTCCTTTGGGGGAGCCGTTTTCGTAGAGCCTGCGTTAAGCTTGCCGAAGGCGGACTACGTGCCGCCGCCCCAGCCCGTGCCCACCGTGATGGATGTTGCGATCTATTATTTCCCCGGCTGGGAAAGCGCGGCGAAGTGGGATCCCATCCGCCGGACCGCTCCCGGCCGGAAACCGCTGCTTGGATACTACGATGAGGGCAATCCGGAGGTGGTGGATTGGCAGATCAAGTGGGCGGTGGAAAATGGGGTGTCGTGTTTTCTTGTGGACTGGTATTGGGTCGGGGGCGCGCAGCATTTGACCCACTGGTTTGAGGCGTACCGGCAGGCGCGCTATCGCGATCAACTCAAGGTCGCGATCATGTGGGCCAATCACAACCCGCCCAACACGCACACGCGCGAAGACTGGCGCGCGGTGACGCGACACTGGATCGAGCACTATTTCTCGCTGCCCGCGTACTATCGCATCGAGGGGAAGCCGGCGATTTTTCTGTGGGATCCAAGCAATCTCCGGCGGGACTTGGGAAGTTCCGAAGAAGTGCGCGCCGCGCTCGAGGAGTCACGCGAGCTGGCGCGTGCGGCGGGTTACGAAGGAATCTATTTCGCGACGCTCTTCGGCCATGAAACCCCGGCGCGCGCGAAGCAACTCGCCGATGAGGGCTACGACGGCATGACGAACTATCACGAATGGGGACGCGGCGAGGCCCAGGCTGAAAATCCGAAAAAATTTCGCTTCAACGATGTGGTCAGCACCGTTGAGAGTGTTTGGGCGGAGAAGGAAGGCTACCGCGGCGCGCTGGATTATTTTCCTGTCGCCGATACCGGCTGGGACGCGCGCCCCTGGCATGGGAACAAGTCCCTGGTCATCCATGGCCGGAACGCCGAGAATTTCACAGAGCTTCTGCGCAAGCTGCGCGCGTTCGCAGAGGAACACGAGAAGAATTTGGTAGTGCTCGGTCCAGCGAATGAATGGGGCGAGGGGAGTTATGTTGAGCCA
The DNA here is from genome assembly GCA_016182645.1 of Candidatus Hydrogenedentota bacterium. Classification (GTDB taxonomy): domain Bacteria; phylum Hydrogenedentota; class Hydrogenedentia; order Hydrogenedentales; family JACPGD01; genus JACPGD01. Next base: position 6,188 of record JACPGD010000099.1, read on the forward strand.
TGCACGGAATTCGGTTTCGACATGATGGAAGCTATTCGCCGCGCTTTCGCCTCGGTGCCGGAGGCGCAGTGGCCACAAAATTTCGGCCCGGCCGATGTGGGCCTCGGCCCCTACGATCTCCCTGAGCCGCCCGATACTTATGCGTGGACTTTCGACACGGACGCGGGCGGCTGGGCTGCCATGATGGGGATCGATGACTTCGGCGTGCGCGACGGCGCGCTCGAATTCACCACGACGACCGCCGATCCCGCGCTGACGATCGCCCTGCGCAATGTGGACGCCGCAACGGTTCAACAGATGGTGTTACGCGTTTCGGTTTCAGGAGTGCCCGAAGGGAAAACCTCCGGGCAACTCTTCTGGACCACAGGCCGCGGCGCCACGTCCGAAGCCGCGAGTACTCCTTTCGCGATTGCCGCCAATGGAGAAATGCAAACCTGCCGCATCCCTCTTGCCGCCCATCCCCGCTGGCGCGGCCAAATCACTTCGCTCCGCCTCGATCTCAGCAACACCCGCAATGCTCACATACGAATTGGAAATATTTGCTTGGAATAACAGAGCAAGCGATCACATTGTTGAACAACAGGTGCGTAAGCAGCGTAGAATGGCACGCTGGATCGCCTCCGAAACGAGTTTGGGGGCGGTATCAGGGAATCCCACCGCAGGCGTCTCAGGATGAGGTATCAGCGGTGACAAGACAAGACAACGTGGATTCCTGACGGTTCCAACAAGAGCGATGTTCTGGCTTGGCGGCTCCTGGATCAAATCGTCGAGGGTGTGCCTGTGGTTTCGGAAGCGAAAGACTCTGCGGACGAGTACGGGGGTAAGCTGGCCCGATGGCTTCTGGATTATGCCATCGAAGGAGTGCCGCCACTCACGGCGGCGAAGGACCTTGCGACCGAATACCTCATTGATCAGTCGTACGCGACGAACGACCACCGTGTGAGGGCCCTAATTCGTTGGGAAACGACCAAGAACTTCACCGCCGGATTCGTGACTGGCATCGGGGGACTCCTTACCTTGCCCGTCGCGCTGCCCGCCGCACTCGGAGCGTCTTGGGTAATCCAAGGCCGAATGGCGGGCGCGATCGCAAACATTTATGGGCACGACCTAAAAGAAGATCGTGTTCGCACCCTGGTGCTTCTTGCCATCGTTGGCAACGCCGGCAAGGAGGTTCTGAAGGAAGCCGGAGTTACCGTCGGCAAGAAGTTGGCGACCGTCACATTACAGAACGTCCCCGGCCGCCTTCTCATTGACATAAACAAGCGCGTGGGCTTCCGTCTGGTAACCAAGGCAGGTCAGACCGGTGTAGTAAATCTCGCGAAGGCCGTCCCCATCGCTGGCGGTGTTGTGGGAGGAGCTATGGATGCAGGTGCCTGCCGCGCGGTGGGCTGGGCGGCGAAGCGTATTTTTCGCCCGGAGGAGGATGCCAATCCGGTGCCTCCTGATCATGAAGAAGGGCCCCTGCATCACTTCAGCCAGTAGTCGAGCGCGCCGCTACGGGGAACAGCGATTACGGGGAACAGCGACGGGGACGTCGTTTCCACGCGGGGGACGCTGAAATTACGGTGTCGCGGCGGCGAGGGTGGCTGGGGGGGTGAGGTCGAGAACGACGGGCTGGCTGATGAAGAGCAGGCGGCCAGGAGGGGTGGTCTCGATGCGGGCTTGGATGTAGAGGGTGTGTTTCATCGGTTTCACCCACGGCTCCGCAAAAATCTCCATCGCACGGTCCACTTCGCCTTCGCGCACAAGGATCCCGTTCAGGCCGGTGTTCAATACCCGCACGCCAAAGGGTAGGTTGAGCAGGCTGATCGGCACGCGGCTGGTGAAGCCGTTGTTGCGCGCGAGTTTTACGGCAAGGTTCGTCATCTCGCCCGCGCGCAGCTTCAGTTCCAGTTTGTCGGCGAGCACAACAAGGTCGGGCTGCTTCTCCGACACGGTGATCGCACCCATCCGCGCCTCACGGGCCACCTCGGCGCCGCCCAGCAGGGCCGTCGCTGTCATACGGAACGTGGCATCCGTGGGCGTGGATGCCGCCTCGGCCGCGGCCTGCAACGCAAGAATCACCTCGTCCTCGCCAGGTTGGATCACGTCCTCCGCGGCGCTAAAGCCGGCGGGCAAATCGTGCAGGCGCACCTGCACCGGCTCGTCAAAGCCATCCCGCCGCCGCACGCGCACCGTCACCGGCTCGCTCACGCCGCGGTGTACGTTCATCCAGTACGGATCGACCACCACATCGAAATCGGGCTGCAACGCGCGCAGCGTCAACCGGTACTGGTGCCGCGGCCCGCCCGCGCCGTCAGCGGACATCACGCGCACCACATATTCACCGTCAGCGGGCGCTTCAAAATCGATGCGCGAATCGCCGCGCGGTTTGCCTTCTTCAAAGAAATCGTCATTCCGCCAGAAGATGGGAAAAACTGGCATGCCATTGGGCGGAAACTGCACGCCCACCGGTTGAATCTCGACCTTATACACGGGCGCACCCACAGCATGATATTCCGGTGTTGTACCGAAAAAACCCTTGCGCTGCGGGAATGGATAGGAAGCCACGGAGATATCTTCGTCGGCATAGCCCGGCAGGCGCGTCGCCTTCACGATTTCCGAGCCCACCATCAGGTAATCGTTGACCTTGAAATCGGACCAATCGTCAATGCGGAGCCCGCCCGACTTGGAATCCCGATCCGACAAGGTCAACGTGGTCTGTGCAACACAACGTGCCTGCGCCCGCTGCAAGACGTTGCCAGCGGGGTCGAGAATCTCGATCACCGAGTCGAGCGGCGAACCCAGGTCGGCGGCGTCGATTTCGATCACGGTCACTTCGCCGGCCTTCGCCGTGAATTTGTAGAGATCCTGATCCGCGCCACCGTCGCGATGTTCGACGAGGCCATTGACCGTCCCCGGAAAACTGAGCGGTTGCGCGTTCTCAGGCGCTTCGTTCGGCTCAGCCTCCGTGTTTTCGGCGAACTGCCCCACGGCGAGTACCGGCGTGGCCACGGGGTTGCCCTCGACAGCGGGGACCGGCAGCGGCATCGTCTGGCCGGGCGCGGCCGTGTCGGGCGGGTCCACTTCTAATTCAGCTACGCCCCCAATGTTAAACCCGTGCACCCGTACTTTTTGCGGAGTACCCGCGGGCACCCCGAGCGGTTCGACGCGATCGACAAAGGGGAAAAGTCCCGCGTGCAACCGGTAACCGGCGCCCGCCCGGAGATTGGGATCGCTGAATTCGATGAAGTAGTCGCCGGCCTGCGCGAAACGGTAACCGAGCCGCGGGTTGCCCAAGGTGCCGAAGTCCTCGCTCCGCGCGATGACCTGTCCCTGTGCGTCCTTCAATCGCAGGACCGTGTTGTTGGCGCTGTCCGTAATGGCAAAGACCAATTCCTGCCCGGCTTCCACATGCACCCGGAAACGGTCCACGTCGGCGCCCGGATTGAGCGCGCCAACGATCGTGGCAGGCAGCGCAAGCGCCGGCAGCTCGGCGCCCGCGTCGTTCGGCTCGACTTCGCCGGTGTCCGCTTGCGGCAGCACGTTGAGTGCAGTGGCATTGGTAAGACCGAGCGGGGTGCGGCACATCAGGAATTTCTGTCCGAGCGGTGCATCCGCCGGCAGCGCAACTTTCAATTTGAGACGGTACGGTTGCGCATAGTCAAAGATCTGCGCGTCGAGCCGCGCCGCGTTGTATTGGAATTCCGGGAGCGGCAGGGCTTCGCTCGACAGCAGTTCGACCTTGATGGCGCCGTCCGTGAAGAACGGCTGCGCATCGGCGAGGTTCTTGCCTTCAAGCGTTATCTCAAACTCGGTGCCGCGATGATACCGCACGGGATCGATGCTGCCAATCGAGGGTGGAATTGTGGCGTTGATAATCACGGCGTCCACGTTGAGCTTGCCCATGCCCGGCACGGGCGCTTTCGCCGCTTGCGCCAGTTGCGTCTCGTCTTGCGGCCAGACCCGCTGGCCGTCCGCCGCGAGGTAAACGGCTGAACTTGCATCGAAACGGCCAACCGCAAGGCGTTGCCCATCGGCGCTCAGCGCCAGTGCCTGCACCCAGTCGCTCTGCGTCTCGAACACGAAACGTTCGGTCATCGACTCGATGTCCCACGCCTTCAGGTGGCTGTCGTTGCCCGCAGAATAGACTGTTTTGCCGTCGGGCGCATAAGCCACCTGAAGGACCGGCCCGTCGTGCGCGAACGCGCTCTTGACGAGCACGCCCGTGGTCAACGAGGATTGGCGC
>JACPGD010000100.1 GCA_016182645.1 Candidatus Hydrogenedentota bacterium
TCCTGTTGTACTGGTTCCTCCCGGGATTCTTTTCCTGGGCATGGGCACACGCCAGTTGGTGGTTGGGTTGGTTGCGTTACCAGGTAATGGACTGGCTGTTCTGACGCGGCCTGTAATCATTCAGTGACGCCGGGCGCGGCCCGTGGCGCAAGGGCGCCGTTTCGGGAGGGCGGGCGTACCCGCGAGCAGGCTGGTGGAGAAAAAGCTGTTGATGTAATGGGATTATTCAACCTGCTCGCGGGTACGCTCGCCCTCCCCATCTCGCCCCCTTGGTTCTACTGCGCAGCGCCCAGTCTCAAGCTTGGATGAGTCAAAGTTTCTTCCGCAAACAGAGCTTTGAAATCGCCGCTACCGGAGCTTAGGTTCGGACTGCTAAAATACAATGCGGTTCAAGGGTAGGGGCCGCCGAGAGGGAGGATAAAGAACCGATGAACTCGCAACGGAGGGATCGCTTCACAGGTTGGGGGTGGCGATCCATCTTATGTGCCGTGGCGCTGACGGCAGGGGCCGTCTGGCCGCAAGAGAGCGACTTGACAAAGATGTCCCTGGAAGACTTGATGAGCGTCGAGGTCACGTCGGTCTCGAAAAAGGTGGAGAAGCGCACCGAAGCCGCGGCCGCGGTGTATGTTATCAGCGCCGAGGACATTCATCGTTCTGGCGCGACCACGATTCCCGAGGTGCTTCGAATGGCGCCCGGCGTGCAGGTAGCGCGCCTGGACGCCAACAAGTGGAGCGTGACGATCAGAGGATCAAGCGGCCGTTTTGCAAACAAGCTGCTCGTGCTGATTGATGGGCGGAGCGTGTATACGCCGCTGTTCTCAGGGGTTGAATGGGAAACGCGCGATGTTTTGCTCAGCGACGTGGATCGCATCGAGGTGATCCGGGGGCCGGGTGGCACGCTCTGGGGCGCCAACGCCGTCAACGGAGTCATCAACATCATTACCAAAAAAGCGCAGGACACCCAGGGGGGGGAACTGACGGCGCGTGCCGGCACCGAAGAAGGGGGTCTCGCCTTACGTTATGGGGGGACCTGGGGAGACCATGGTGCATTCCGGATTTATGGGAAATCGGAACACTTTAACGCCGCGCGGTATTCCGATGGGAGCGCGGCGGACGACCAATGGAACCGCGCCATTGGCGGTTTCCGCCTCGATTGGGAATCCAAGGAAGATACGCTGTCGGTACTGGGCGACGCCTACGGATTGGACTCCTCTCAGGCGCTCTTGATGAGCTTCCGCACGCCACCCTATTCGCGCTTAAGAGAACGCGACGGGAGTTATTCTGGAGGCAGCCTGCTGGCCCGCTGGACCCACCGCGCCAGTGAAGAATCCGAGCTTGAGCTCCAAGCCTATTACGACCGGGCGGTGGAACATGCGCCCGAAGGGGAATACCGCGACACGTTTGACCTGTCTTTTCAGCAACGGATTCGTCTTGGCCTGAAGAATGACTTCATTTGGGGCCTTGGCTACCGTCTCGTCACGGAGCACCTGGAAGAGTCGCTGGCCGTACACTTTGAGGACCGCAAAGCTGACTATCAATTGGTTAATCTGTTTCTCCAGGACGAACTCGAACTGACGAAGAAACTTCGTGTTTGGTTCGGAACGAAGATCGAGTTTAACGAGTTTACAGGCTTGGAGATTCAGCCAGGAATTCGGGCCGCCTACGTGCCGGATGAGAAGAGTACCGTCTGGGCCGCCGTATCGCGGGCCGTGCGCACCCCCTCCATCATCGAGTCGGAGGGAAGCCTGCTTACAAAGACTTTCCCGGGGGCAATGCTGACTCTTTTTGGCGACGATGATTTTGAGGCGGAAGACCTGACCGCGTACGAGGCCGGCTACCGCATTGCGCCATCGCAACGTCTCGCCCTCGATCTGGCCCTCTACTACCATGACTATAAGCACCTGCGCAGTTTTGATTTTCGGCGGCCGCAGGCAGAGTTCAGGCCGCTGCCGCCCCACTTGGTGGTGCCCATGGTAATCGGCAACGCCGCCACCGCCGAGGCTTACGGCGCGGAATTGGGCGTAGACCTGACACCAACGCCCTGGTGGCACACACGGCTGGCGTACACCTGGTCGGAAGTGCATGTCCAGGTCAACCCAAAAGTCTTCGATCCGCTTACTCACCTTCTCGATGGCGATGCGCCCGAGCAGCAGGTGTACCTCCAGAACCTGTTCGATATTGGGGATGCCTGGGAGTTTGATACAATACTCCGCTACGTGGATCCCCTGCCGAGTCTGGGAATCAGCGATTATCTGGCCATGGACGCACGGCTGGCCTGGAAGCCCCGGAAGGATCTCGAGATCGCCCTTGTGGGACAGAACCTGCTGGCGCCGCATCATGAAGAACTTGCTTCGTCCTTTGTCAGCAGCCTCCCGACCGAGGTGGAGCGAAGCGTCACTGCACATGTGTCCTGGACATTTTGAGAACGCCAACTTTCACGGCGAATCAGATGGAAAGTTGTCATGAAGATTCTGAGAACCATGCGACGCTTCCGGCATCCCGGATTCATGCAGAGTAAGGATGGGAGACTCTGGGATCGGGCGATGCCGCGCTGCGCGCTCTTTGCCGTTGCCCTGACTGCGGGGACTGTTTGGGCGCAGGAACCGGACTTGACCCAGATGTCTCTGGAAGACTTGATGGGTGTGCAGGTCACCTCGGTCTCGAAGAAGGCGGAGAAGCGCAGCGAGGCCGCAGCCGCGGTGTACGTCATCACCTCGGAGGACATCCGCCATTCCGGGGCAAGTACCATTCCCGAAGTGTTGCGGATGGTGCCCGGGGTCCAGGTGGCGCGGCTGGATGCGAGCAAGTGGAGCGTCACCATCCGCGGCTCCAGCGGGCGCTACGCCAACAAACTGCTCGTGCTGATCGATGGCCGCAGTGTCTATACACCGCTCTACTCCGGTGTCGAATGGGAATCGCGCGACGTCGTGCTGAGCGACGTCGAGCGGATCGAAGTCATCCGTGGCCCCGGTGGCACCCTCTGGGGCGCCAATGCGGTGAACGGCATTATCAACATCGTGACGAAGAAAGCGTCGGAGACGCCGGGCGGGCTTGCGGTCGCACGCGTAGGCACCGAAGAAAATGGGCTGATCTTGCGCTACGGCGAGAAGCTGGGCGAACACGGCGCTTACCGGTTCTCCGGCAAGTATGTGAATGTGGGTGATGCCGTGTATTCCGATGGAAGAAAAGCAGACGACCATTGGCACCGCGGCATGGGCAGCTTTCGCTATGACTGGGAACGGGATGATGACTCGTTGATGTTCCAGGCGGGCGGTTACAGCACGGAGACTTCTCAAGCCATCAGTCTGGCCTCGCGGCGGCCGCCCTATGCGCGGGTGATCGAGCGCGACAGCAGTTTCGCGGGGGGCAATCTCGTGCTTCGGTGGAACCACCAGTTCTCGGAGGATGCTGACTTTCAAGTCCAAGCGTATTACGACCGTTCCACCCAGCACGCCGTGACGATCGCGGAACACCGGGACACGTTTGATGTGGAATTTCAGCACCGGATGCGTCTGAATGCGCGGCATGAATTGGTCTGGGGCATGGACTATCGCGTGTTCCGCGACCAACTCGACGGCACCCCCTACGTCAGCATGGGCGACCCGACTTCCTCCCACCAACTGGTCAGTCTTTTTCTGCAAGACGAAATCACGCTGACGGAGCGGCTGCGCGCCTGGGTGGGCGCCAAGATCGAATACAACGATTTCAGCGGGGTCGAAATCCAGCCCGGCATACGCGCCGCCTATACGCCCAACGAATGGAACACGCTCTGGGCCTCGATTTCTCGTGCCGTGCGCACGCCCTCGATCATCGAGACCGATGGGCGGCTGCTCTCGCAGACGTTTCCCGGCGGGATGATCACGCTGTTTGGCGACGAGGACTTCCAGGCGGAAGACCTTACTGCCTATGAATTGGGCTATCGCGTTGCGCCCCTGGAAAAACTTGCCTTCGACCTGGCCCTCTACTATCACGACTACAAAGAACTGCGCAGTTTTGATTTCCGGCGCCCCTTTTTTGAACTCCGTCCTTTTCCCCCCCATCTGGTGATCCCCATCGGGGTCGCCAACGCGACCACCGCCGAGGCCTATGGCGTGGAACTGGGCGTGGACATGACGCCACGCACCTGGTGGCGCGCCCGCCTGGCCTACTCGTGGTCGGAGGTGCATGTCCAGGTCAATCCAAAGGTGTTCGATCCCCTTACCTTCACGCTCGACGGCGATGCGCCCGAACAGCAAGTCTACCTCCAGAACCTGTTCGATATTGGCGACGCCTGGGAGTTTGACACGGTATTTCGCTACGTTGACGCACTGCCAAGCCTGGGCGTGGATGATTACCTGACGATGGACGTCCGCCTGGCCTGGAAACCGCGGGAAAACTTGGAAATTGCGCTGGTGGGGCAGAACTTGCTGGAGCGCCACCATGGGGAGCTGACTTCCAGCTTTGTGAATAGTCTGCCGACGGACGTGGAACGAAGTGTGTTCGCCAGGGTCAGTTGGCGCTTTTAGCGTGTGGGGACGGAGTCATCTCTTGGACAGGGTGCTACCAAAGAGACGGCCGGTGAGAAGGGCGCCGCAAGCGCGGCGCGCCAGGGGCAACGTGTTTTTGGCCGGAGGGAAAAGGTTTATGCAGTTGGCAGGAATCTGCGTTGGACTGATGTGTATTATACCCGTGATCGCCGAGCAGTACAGCGAGTACGAAGTGAAGGCGGCCTTCTTGATCAAGTTCACCAAGTTTGTCGATTGGCCGGAGAAAAAACCGGACCCGAATAGTGCTGAAGCCGGGAACAAACGTCCGTTCCTGATTGGCGTGTTGGGCGAAGACCATTTTCAGGGGGCGCTGGACAAGCTCGCGGAGGCCGGCACGGTGGATGACCGACCGATGCAGGTCAAGCGGGCGGCGGAGGTAGATCCGCTGTTGGAATGCCAGATGTTGTTCATCAGCGCGTCTGAAGAAGAACATTTGGAAGACATCCTCAAAGCAACCAAAGGACGCGGTATTCTGACCGTGAGCGATGCCAAGAACTTCTTTGACTACGGCGGCATGATCCAACTGATGCTGGAAGAAAACCGGATCCAGTTTCGTATCGACGACGACGCGGCGGAGGCGGAAGGACTCAAGCTCAGTTCGCAGTTATTGCAGCTTGCGAAGGAGGTGAAGCACAGCCGGGAGGGCGGCGGCAGCCGGCAGCAGGGCGGCGCTGGCAAGCCCGAGCAGACGCAGCCATGAAATGGTTTCGTGATTTACCCATCGGCCGGAAGTTGACGATTATGGTGCTGGTGCCGACGGCCGCTGCGCTGCTGCTGGCGGGCGTCGGATTCGTTATCTATGATGCGCGCTCCTTCCGCCAGGCCACCGCGGACAGACTCTTGTCGACGGCACAGATGATTGGGATCAATTCCGCCGCGGCGCTCACATTCGATGACGTGGCCGCGGCAGAAGACATTCTCTCGGCCCTGGCCATTAGCGACGATGTTCTCAGCGCCGCCATTTTCACCCCGATCGGAGAGCGATTCGCCGAATACCGCCGCGAAGGCTGGCCCGGGGCCTATCCCCGGGGGACCATGCCGCCGGGGGTCTATTTCCTCGACGAGTACCTCTACACTTCGCAGCCCATCCTGCTCGAAGGCCAGAACATCGGCTCGATTGGGCTGCAAGCGGACCTCGGTCAGCTCCATGCGCGGCGCGTGCGCTATGGGCTGATGGTGATCCCGATTCTCGGCGCCAGTTTTCTCGTGGCCTTCCTCTTGCAAGCGAACCTCCGCCGCGCCATTACCGAGCCGGTCCTCCACTTGGCCGAAACGGCGACCACCGTCTCGACCGAGGGTGACTACACCGTTCGGGCCACGCGGCGGGCCCAGGACGAAATTGGCACCCTCATCGATCGTTTCAATGACATGTTGACGCGGATTCAGGTGCAGGACAGCGCGTTGCGCGAGGCGCATGACCAACTCGAGGAGCGGGTGCGCGCCCGGACCCAGGAACTTCAAGAGGAGGTGGCCGAGCGGAAACAGGCGGAAGAGGCCCTGCGCCGGGCCAATGAAAGTGTGGCCGCGGCGAACCTCGAGCTGCGCCAGGCCATTGAGCACGCCAAGGAAATGGCGAAGCAGGCGGAAGCCGCCAGCGAAGCGAAGAGCCGCTTCCTCGCGAACATGAGCCACGAGATCCGCACGCCGATGAACGGCGTCATCGGTATGACGGAACTGCTCCTCCAAACGCAACTGAACCAGGAGCAGCGGGAGTTTGCGGAAATCGTTCAATCCAGTGCCCAGGCCCTGCTGTCGGTCATTAACGACATCCTCGACTTCTCGAAAATCGAGGCCGGCCGGATGGAGTTGGAAACCTACGATTTTGACTTGCGGACCGCGATCAACAAGGTGCTGGACCTCGAAGCGATGCGCGCCGAGGAGAAACAACTCGCGTTTGGTTGTCTCGTACATCAAAACGTCCCAACCTACCTGCGCGGTGATGCGGGCCGGCTGCGCCAGACGTTGTTGAACCTGGTCCACAACGCCATCAAGTTCACGGAAGCGGGGGAAGTCGGCATCGAGGTGGGCCTGCTCGAAGAACAGGGCGGGCGCGTCAAGCTGAAGTTCGCCGTGCACGATACAGGCATCGGGATCCCCCAGGAGGAGGTTGGCCGCCTCTTCCAGTCCTTCTCCCAGGTGGACACGTCTTCCCGCCGGCGCTATGGCGGCACGGGGCTCGGCCTGGCGATCAGCAGGGAATTCGCCGAACTGATGCACGGGGAGATCGGGGTTGACAGCGAACCCGGCAAGGGGTCCACGTTCTGGTTCACGGCATGGTTGGAGAAACAAGAAGCCGAACACGTGCTGGAACTGCACGTGCCACTGACCTTGCAGGGGATCCGCGTGCTCGTCGTTGACGACAACGACATCAACCGGAAGGTGTTGTGCGAATTCATTGCCGGCTGGAAAGGCGAGTGCGCGCAAGTGGAAACCCCACATGAGGCATTGCTGGCGCTGCGCGAGGCCGCCCTGAAGCACCGGCCTTTTGACGCCGCCATCGTCGATATGATGATGCCCGAGATGAACGGGGAAGATCTGGGGCGGGCCATCACCCTTGATCCGCTGCTCTGCCGTACCCGCCTGATCATGCTGACGTCCGTGGGGCGCCGTGGCGACGCCTCACGTTTACAGGAGATTGGATTCGCGGGCTATCTCACCAAACCCATCAAGCATACCCAGTTGTTCGAGTGTCTCGCTCTCGTGCTGGGCCGCGCCACCGAAGCCGCGGACCACCCCGAGGTGCCCTTTATCACCGAACACAAGCTGGATGAGCTGGTATCGCGCGATGTCCGGATTATGCTGGCGGAGGACAACGTGGTCAACCAGAAAGTGGCCCTCAAGATGTTGCAGAAACTCGGGCAACAGGCAGACTGTGTGTCGAATGGGGCCGAAGCGGTGAAGGCGCTTGAGCACAAGGAGTATCAACTCGTGCTCATGGACATCCAAATGCCGGAAATGGACGGCATGGAAGCCACACGGGCCATCCGAGAGCGTGAAAAGAAGTTGGGCAAGCACACGCCTATCGTTGCGATGACCGCCCACGCGATGAAGGGGGACGAAGAGCTCTGCTTGCAGGCGGGGATGGATGCTTATATCACAAAACCAATCGTTCAAGACGAACTGGGGCGAGTGGTGTTGCAGTTTCTGCCACGGCGTGCCAGTGTGAGTTCCTGATCACTGGCGGCAGAACCGCAGATGACGCAGATGGCTCACTGGCGGCAGAACCGCAGATGACGCAGATGGCGCAGATGAACACAGGGGGATCAAGGCTTGCGGTAGGTCTTGGCGCGGGGGTCGAAGATTCGGGGGGCATGGGGCATCGGTGGGCCCATTTCCGGGGTCTTCCTGGCGTCGTTGAGGAATTGTTTGCGCGAGAGTGCAGGGGAGTTGGACGAGGTGGATGGAGTGGATGGAGTGGATGGAGTGGATGGAGTGGATGGAGTGGATGGGGTGGCGGCAGGCGCCGGGACGCCAGTGGCAGGGGCGGGACGACCGGCGGGCGCCGGCGTCAGCACGGGCGCGGGTGGCGCGGATGCAGGGGCTGGATCGGGAGCGGGTGCGGCGGGTTGGGCGGCGGCGGTGGCGGGTTTGGGCCAGAGGCGCTGGAGTTTCTCGCGGTCCTTCTGGGCGGTGTCCTGGGCGCGTGCGGCGGCGGCGGCGACACGGAGGTAGAACGGAAGTTTGGCGGGGTCTTCACTGGCGCGCTGGAAAGTTTGGAAGGCCAGTTCGGCGGCGCGTTGGGCGAGGGTGGCCGTGAGGGCGGCGGCGTGGAGCTGGGCTTCGAGAAAAGGATCGGCGATCAGGCTGTCTGCCGGGAGGCGGCGTTGCCACTCCTCGCGGAGTTCGTGGTAGAGCGTCTGCTCGGCGCGAGTGAGCATGGCGGCGATGGCGACTTGGAGGTGCGTGGACATGGTTGTGTTTCCTTTGGGTTGAGAGGGTTAAGAGGAGGACTGGTGGCGAGCGCCTTGCGCTAAAGCCCCTCTACCCCTAGGGGGGTATTGCACTCGAAAATGATTTCGAGATATTGTAATAATATATAATTTAGATTAAGTAATGAATTGGCAGCAGGTTACGGCTGCATCCAAATTGGCTGAGGAGACAACCGCAGATGGCGCAGATGACGCAGATGGCCGGCGGAGAGCGAGGATTCCTGAACTGCGGAGCCTGCGAGTGCGTGAACGGGTGAACGATGGGAACGGGGGAACGGGGGGAGAATTAAGAATTAGGAATTAGGGATGGGGGATGAAGGAGGAGGGAGGAGGGAACGTGCGAAGGTGGGCGAAGTTATGATTCAGGCTCGCCAATACACAATATATTGTGGAAACCATATCTTCTTATACATCTTGTTGTATTCATCTTTTATTTCATAAACCCTTGGTAGCACTTGAGTAATCGAGAAAGAAAATCCTTGACATCTATGGGCGCTGGTGGTAATTTAGTGGTAATTCAATGGTTGTTAAGTGGAAAGATTCTCCCTAAATGTACTACGGCGAACACAGCGCGTCACTCGACGATAAAGGGCGGATTAATATCCCCGTCCTGTTTCGCCAAGTCATGGACGTCAAAAACCACGAGGTGTGGTTCATGACGCGCGGATATGACGGCGCGGTGTTCATGTTCGATGCGGCCAAGTGGGATTCCCTCCTGGGCGAGCTGGCAGAGGGCGCGACGCTCGATCCCCGGATGATGGACTTCCGGCGCTTGCTTATTGGCAGCGGGACGAAGGTGAAGCGGGACAATCAAGGACGCATGGTCGTGCCCCAGCACTTGCGGGAGTATGCCGCTCTTGGGGACGAAGGCGTGCTGCTGGGCGTGGGGGACCATATCCAATTGTGGAGCAAGGAAGGCTGGCGCCAGTTCCAGAAGTGCCAGATGGAAGAATACAAGGCCATGGCGGCGCAACTGTTCGGCCGGAGCCCGGCAGTGGCCGCCCAGCACGAAGGAGGAAGCGGAAATGCTGCACATTGATCGGCTGGAATCGGGATCGGTGACGGTGCTGCGCTTGGAGGGTGACATCGACGAGGACGGGATGAATGAATTGCGCCTGGCGTTGATGGGGTGCATTCAGGATCACCGCTACAACGTGGTGGTGAATCTCGAGGGGGTCAAGTTCGTCAGCTACATGGGCGTCGGGGTGCTGGTGGAGCGCCTGCGTCAATTGCGCGGCTACGGCGGCGACATGAAGCTGGTGCACGTGAATCTCTATACGCAGCGCTTGTTCCGCATGATTGGCGTGACCCATGTCTTTGAATTGTTCGACGGCGAGTTGATCGCCATCCAGAAGTATCAGAAGGCCGCTTGATAGTAGTTCCCATTTCAGATGGGAGCTACGAGCTACGGAGGTGGTTTGGCAGGCGAAGCATACGGTCATGTACCGGTGCTGGCGGGGCCGGCGCTGGAATGGCTCCGGGTGAAACCGGAAGGGCTGTATGTGGATTGTACCGCTGGCGCGGGCGGCCACGCGGAGTTGATCGCCCAGCGGCTGGCGGGCGGCAGGTTGATTGCACTGGATCGCGACCCCGGGGCGGTGGCGGCGGTGCGGCGGCGCTTGGCGCAGTATCCGAATGTGACCGTGGTGCATGCGAACTACGGGGAACTTGAAACGGTGCTGGCGCCACTGGGGGTGGCGCAGGTGGACGGTGTCCTACTGGACGTCGGTGTATCGAGCGTGCAACTGGATGACCCAGCACGCGGATTCAGCTTTCAGGTGCCCGGCCCGCTGGACATGCGCATGGACACCACGTCGGTTCTGGACGCTGCCGGCTATTTGGCGCAGGCGACAGAGGACGGCCTGGTAGAGGTCCTGCGCAGCTATGGCGACGTGCGGCCCGCGCGGCGGATTGCCCGGGCGTTGATCGCGCGGCGGAACGCCGGGTGTTTGAACAGCACGCGCGATGTCGTGGAGGCGGTGCAGGAGGCGCTGAATATCAGCGGGCACGTACCGGAAGAAGTGCGCACGGTGTTTCAGGCCCTCAGAATGGCCGTGAACGAAGAATTGAAGTGGCTAGAGGCCGGCATCGCCCAGGCGCTCGGTCTTTTGGCGCCGGATGGACGGTTGGTGGTCATCGCGTTCCATTCGGGCGAAGACCGGGTGGTCAAGCAGGCCTTCGCCTGGGCGGCGCGGCGGCAGCGCCTGTTTCATGCGGACGGGCGGGTGAAGACGGTGCTGGAACCGGCGTTCAAGCTTTTGACGCCCAAACCAGTGGTGGCGGATCCGGACGAAGTGCGGCGGAATCCGCGTGCGAAAAGTGCGAAACTCAGGGCAATCGAACGGATTGCCAGAGGAGCCGAGACGGTATCATGAGAAAGATCGGCCTGAGAAGGAAGCGGCAGGCCCTGTATGGCTGGCTTAAGTGGATTCCAGTCATTGCGCTGCCCTTCGGTATCCTCTTGACAGACACGTATTTGAACGTTAAGACATGGCATAGCGATTACGTGTATGGACAGTTGTACCGGCAATTCCGTTCGCTGCAGGCGCAACTCGCCGCGGTCAAAGCAGATGAGGCCCGCTTCGAGGCGGTCGATCGCCTTTCGGAGAAAGCCGTGGAATTGGCCATGGTCCCGCCGCAGCCCGCGCAGTTGCAGTCCGTGCAGGGGCCGATGCCCGCGCTCATCAGTCCCACGGAGGCCGCCGAAGCGGTGCCGCTGACCTTCGCCGCATTGGCGCAGGATGCGGAACGCGTCGGCGGAAAAGTGCAGCAAATATTGACGGAAAAGGCCCCGGAGTTCCTGGGCCGGGAAGTGGCCCCGCGCGTCGATGCCCTGATTGGGGCGGCAAGGCCGTTTCCGGAATGGCTGCATGCGGAGGTCGTCCCCAAGGTGGAGGCCGTGGTTGCGATGACCGGACCCCTGGCGGGCGCGCTCGCCGGGGCGGTGGTGGAGTTGCGGGACAGCGCGCTCCAGTTCGCTCGGCCGGCGGCCGGCGAACCGGTGGGCGGCGAGGCAACGATGGCGAATGCCGCTCCTGTCGACGCTTCGCTGGAGGAATTGGAGGATATCGAGCCCCAAGCGGCATTGCCGCCGGCCGTTGTGGAGGTCGACAGCAGTCCTGAACAATTGCTGGAGTCCCTGTAAACGTCATGCGCATGCGATCTCGAGAAGCCCAGGAAGAGGCCATTGCCCGGTTCGGCGAGCCGCCGGCCGAGCGGCAGCGCACGCGCATCCAGTTGCTGCTGATGGCATTTCTGGTGGTTTTCACGGTGATTGTGCTGCGCCTGACCCAACTCCATCTTAATCCGCGGCTCGAATTGACCGAAGAAGAGAAGATGCACTTTGGCGAGGTCATCCTGCGCGAGCCACGCGGGGAGATCTTTGACCGCAACGGCCTGTTGCTCGCCACAAACAAGGAAGTGCCGTCGCTTTGGGTGGACCCACGGGCCGTCTATAACACGCAAGAATTGGCCATGGTGCTGAGTGGGCGCCTGGGTCTGACGGAGGCAGAAGCGCTGAGCAAGCTGGAATTGACGGACGCCGCCGGAAATATGCGGAAGTTCGTCTGGGTCAAGCGCTGGATCACCGACCTCCCGGAATCGGCGCTGGAGGAAATAGAAACGGTGAGCTACGGCGCGGTGCAGATCCAATATGAGCCGGTCCGCTTCTATCCACAGGGCGACACCGCCGCCCACCTCCTGGGATTTGTCAATCGAAACGGCGATGCTTCGGAAGGGGTGGAACGCACTTTCAATCCATACCTGGAAAGTATCCCGGGAAAGAAGATTGCCCGGAAAGACGCGCGCCGCCGCATTTTGGAATCACAAACCTACGCCTACGAGGCCCCGCAGGGCGGCGACATGCTTCAATTGACACTCGACACCGCCACGCAGCTCAGTCTTGAACAGGCGCTGGACCAGCGGATGATTGACTGCAACGCGCCGCGCGGGATGGGCATCGTGTTGGACCCGCATACCGGCGCCATCCTGGCCCTGGCGTGCCGGCCCGCGTTTGATCCCAACCATTACGACCAATATGACCCGGAATACAGGAAAAACCGGGCGCTGGTGGATGTCTTCGAGCCGGGCTCCTCTTTCAAGATCGTGACAGCCTCCGGCGCCTTGGAACATGGACTGGTCTCGCCGGAAGAGCAGATTGACTGCGAAATGGGCTCCTTCAACCCGTATGGCCACCGCATCCGCGACTTCCACCCGCACGGCGTCATTCCTTTTGCCGAGTGTTTCCAGGAGTCCAGCAACATCGCCATGATTAAGGTGGCGGCCCGGCTGGGGGAGGAACGGCTCGAAAGCTGGATTCGGCGTTATGGGTTTGGAACGCCGACCAGCCGCGACTTTCCCCTCGAATCGGGCGGGATCTTCCGGGCGCATGAGAAGTGGTCGCGGCTTTCCATGGGCTCGCTGCCCATGGGCCAGGAAATCTCCGTGACGATGATGCAATTGGCCCGCGCCTTCGCCGTGATTGCGAACGGCGGCTACCTGATTGAGCCGTACTTTGTCGAACGGGCGGTCAGCCGCTATGGCGATACGACCTACCAGCACCGGCCACTGCCGCCCACGCGGATACTGTCCGCGGAGGTGGCCGCCACGATGCAGCGGCTGTGCCACCAGGTCGTCGAGGCGGGCACGGGAGACTATGCGGCCATCCCGGAGTACAGCGTGGGCGGTAAGACGGGCACGGCGCAGATGGTGCTCCCTGGCGGACGCGGCTACGATCCGGACCGGTTCACCACGATTTTCGCGGGGTTTGCGCCCGTTTCCGGTCCGCGTTTGGTGGCCGTCATCATTGTTCAGGAGCCCATGATTAAGCTGCACTACGGCGGCTATGTCTGCGGGCCGCTGTTCAGTGCCGTGGTCCGCGAAGCGCTGATCCGAATGAACGTGCCCCCGGATCAGGAAGTGCCCGAAGACGAAAAGGCCAAGCAGCTACGGGAAAAAGAGGAGCAGGAAAAGCAGGCGGACGAAGCCAGACTCTTGCTGGCGCAGACTAATGCGGCAGCGCACGTGCTGGAATCGGGCGCCGCGACCCTGGAAGATGCCGACACCGTTGTGGAGCGTCTCACGCCCGAGGAAATGGAGCGGTCCATGACCGCCCTGCTTGAACCGCTTGAAGACGTGCGTCTGTTGAGTGGCGCCGCGGGTAACGGCAAGCAAGGGGAGTTACCGGATCTGAGCGGCCTGACGAAGCGGGCGGCGCTGACCAAGTTGTCAGAACTCGGTGTGTCCTGGGACGCCGAAGGCGCGGGGCGGGTGACTGCCCAAGATCCGCCGCCCGGCACGCCCTTGCGCCAGGTGTCCCTCTGCGCCTTGCAGTTTTCCGCACCCTCGGATACCGCCATAGTGGCCGCGGCGCTGACGCCGGTCGGGGCGGTGGCCGGGCCGAAGCGCTCTCCGGAAGAACCGGCCGAGCAGCCACGACTGGTGGAGACGGCCGGCCCGCCCGAAGAAGGCGATGGCGACGTCGTGTCAACAGGCCTCAGTGATGAACAAGAACGAGCTTTGTAAATTGGTGTCCTGTGCCACAGAAAGTCTCCCAGACTTCGAGTGTAGCGCCGTCACTGAAGATTCGCGGCGCGTGCAGCCGGGGAGTGTGTTCGTGGCCGTGGCTGGCGAGCACGCGGACGGCCACGTCTATGTGGATGACGCCACGCAGCGCGGGGCCGCGGCCATTCTCGGGAACAAGCGTGATCTCCGCGAATTGCACGGCGTTCCCTACATTTTTTGTGAGGATCCGCGCCAGGCGGCGGGATTGCTTGCACACGCCCTCGCGGGGAACCCCTCACGGGACATGACCGTGATCGGCATTACGGGCACCAACGGCAAGTCCAGCACGGCCTACCTGACGCAGCGCGTGCTGATGGAGGCAGGCTTTTCCGCCGCGAACTTCGGCACCATGGGCTACCACTTTCCGGGCGAGAGCCTGCCCGCACTGCACACGACGCCCTTCGGCGAAGATTTGGCCGCCTTGTTCAAGCGGGCGCGTGAACGAAACATTTCGCACGTGGCGATGGAAGTGTCGTCGCACGCGCTCGATCAGGAGCGGATCGCCGGGATCGACTTCGATGTGGCGGCATTTACCAACCTCACCCAGGACCATCTCGATTATCACAAGGACATGGGGGCGTACCGGGACGCGAAGCTGAAACTTTTTGCGCGGATCCCGAGAGACCGCGGATTCACCGTGGTCAATGCCGCCGATCCCGCGGCGCCCGAATTCATTGCGGCCTCGAACGCCCGCTGCTACACCTATGGCAAAGGCGGGGACTGCAAGGCCAAGCGGATTGAGCAGAGTTTTGGCGGCGCGCAATTTCACCTGAAATCGCCGTGGGGCAAGGCGGAAGTGCGGTTGAATCTGCTCGGCAAGCACAATGTCTATAATGCCCTGTGTGCGGCAACGATCTGCGGTGGTTTGGGTATAGATATTGACACGATCGCCCGGGGTCTCGGCGCGCTTGAGCGGGTCCCGGGGCGTTTTGAAGCGGTGGACGCGGGTCAGGACTTTTACGTGGTCGTCGATTACGCGCATACTGAAGATGGACTGCTGAACGTGCTGAAGGCGGCGCGGAAACTGTGCCGCGGGCGCATCATTGCGGTCTTCGGCTGCGGCGGCGATCGTGACAAGGGCAAGCGCCCGAAGATGGGCGCCGTGGCCGCAACGCACAGCGATTTTGCGATCGTCACCTCGGACAATCCACGGACAGAGGACCCTCACCGCATTCTGCTCGATGTTGAAATGGGCGTGCAGCGGGCGGGTAAACAAAAGGGTGACGGGTACACCGTCATTGAGAACCGCGCGGAGGCCATCCGCACCGCGATCAAGATGGCGAAACGCGGCGATCTGGTCATGATCGCGGGAAAAGGCCACGAAGACTATCAGATTCTTGGGACGACGCGTATTCACTTCGATGATCGTGAGACCGCGCGTAACATTCTGAATGAGCGCTGAGCATGGGCTGGAACTACACCGTACATCAACTGGCGGAAGTCATCGGGGCGGCAAGGCCGCATTTCGAGGCGGCGTTTTCGGCTGTCTCGACCGATACCAGGACCCTGCGGCCCGGCGACGTCTTCTTCGCGCTCTCCGGCGAAAACTTCGATGGCAACCTGTTCGCCGAGGCGGCGCTGGCGAAGGGCGCGGCGGCCGTTGTGACCACACGCACGGACCCCACGAAGCGGCTTTTGACGGCGCCGGACCCGCTCAAAGCCCTGCAACAGTTTGCGGCATGGCACCGCGCGCAATTCAGCATTCCCGTGATTGCCATCACCGGATCCTGTGGCAAAACGACGGCGAAGAACATGATCGCCGCTGTCCTGGAAACCGAATACCGTGTGGCGAAAACGCAGGGTAATCTGAACAACGAAATTGGCTGCCCCGTTTCACTGCTCCAGATCGATGCGGAGACGGAGTGTGCGGTTTTGGAAATGGGCGCAAACCACCGGCGCGAAATCGCCGCCCTGTGTGCCATCGCCAAGCCGACGGAATCGGCCATCACGATGATCGGCGCGGCGCACCTCGAGGGCTTCGGTTCAGAAGAGCAAGTGGCCAAGGCCAAGGCGGAGATCGTCGCTGGCTTGCCGGCCAATGGCCTCTATTACGTCAATACCGACAACGATTGGTGCGTGCGAATCGCCGAGGAGTTTCGCGGCCGCAAGATCTATTTTGGGAATCACGGCGACGTCGTGCTCAGACGCTCGGCATTTGCGGCCAATGGCGAACTCGAACTGGAAATCGACCCCATCGGACGACTGCAACTGCCTCTCCCGATTCGAGCGCACGTGACCAACGTGCTGCTGGCGATCGCCGTGGGAGTACAGCATGGCGTCACCACCTTTGAAGGACCCCTCCGCGCTGCCTGCGCGAGTGCGGCACGTTTCAAGGTGCGGCACATCGGGCCGTTCACCGTCCTGGACGACACCTACAATGCCAACCCGATCAGCATGGCGGCGGCGGTGGAGGCACTGGCGGAACGGCCGGGGAACGGACAGCGCATTGCCGTCCTGGGCGATATGCTGGAGTTGGGCAATGCGGCAGCCGGGGCGCATGCCCGGATTGGAGCACTGGCCGCACAGCGCGGCATCTCTCATCTCATTGCCCACGGCGCGCACGCTTGTGATACCATAAATGCCGCGCGTGCCGCCCATCTGTCCCACGCTGAAGTCATTCAAGATCATCAGGCCATCGCGCAGGCTTTGCAAGAAAGCGCGGGACCCGGCGACACCATCCTGGTTAAAGGCTCCCGGGGGATGCGAATGGAGAAAGTGATTGACGCGCTGGCCGCGATCTATCAGATTGACGGCGGAGAGAGTAGTGGATAGGAGATTGCTTCGTCGCTCGGGGACCCGCTCCTCGCAATGATAGAGAATTTTGGGGACTCGCTCCCCGCAATGACGGAAAAGGCTGAAAGGAAGGTGGGGCCGGGCCCCACACGGCAAGGCGGCGGTGGCATAAGTGCCACGCCACGAGGAGAAACGCTGTGCAGGCCATTCTGATCACGCTGCTGGTTGTGGCAGGCGTATTGCTCCTGGTCTCACGCAATCGCAAGGTGCGCCGTGTCGTGGCCCAGTTGCGGTTGCTGCGCCGGAGCATGCGCAAGGAATTTCGCCGCTTGGAGGCGGAGGCGGCGCCGGTGCCCGCGGACGGCGCGAAGGTGTCCATAGAAGGGTAATCATGCTTTATTACTTGGCCGTGGCGTTGATGCCGTATGTCAGCGCCATGAATGTGCTCACGTATCAAACGGTCCGTGCCGGCGGCGCAGCCCTCACGGGCTTTTTGTTTTGCGTCCTTGTAGGGCCGTGGATGATCCGGATGCTGCGCTCGTTGAAGGCGGGCCAGTACATTAAGAAAGAGCACGTTGCGGAATTGCACGCGCTGCACAAGGGCAAGGCGGGCACGCCGACCATGGGCGGGACGCTGATCATCTTCTCGACCGTGCTGACGCTCTTCTTCTGGGGGCTGCTCGAGAACCGCTTGCTTTGGCTGGCGGTGATCGTGCTCGTGATGCTGGGTGTGGTGGGCTTCCTTGACGACTTCATCAAGATGAAGCGCAAGCACAACGACGGTCTCAGCGCGCGCGCAAAGTTCACGGGCCAAATCATCACGGGCCTGGTCCTGGGCGTATACCTCATCAATAACCCGATCACCGTGGGCGCCGCCGAAATCCAGGTACGCGACGTGCTGGATTGGGACCGCCTGGTGCGCTCGATTGCCGCCGGGGCGGGGTCAGGCAACGATGCGCGCCTGGCGCGCCTGTTTGCGCGATTGGATCCCCAGACCCAAGCCACCGTGACGGCGATGGCCAAGGGGGGCGCCGCGGCGCCGGAGGACCGCTTTATTCTGTTGCGCGGATTGAACGCAGTGCTCGAGCGGCCCGGACTCTATGACCCGGCAGCGTGGCAGGCGCACGGCGAGACGGCCGACATTCTGAAGCGCGACGGGGACGCAAGCGAGCGCGACACCGTGCGCCTGAACCGATTACTCGTGGAAGACGCCTTGCCCGGCGCCGTGGCCTCGAGCGTGCCTAACCTCCACACCAAGGTGGGAGTGCCGGGACTGAAAGATGTCTTCATCCCCATGGGCGCGTTCTACATCTTGTTTGTCATCCTGATCATCGTGAGTGTATCGAACGCGGTCAACGTGACGGATGGCCTGGACGGTTTGGCCACAGGCGCGTCGATTATCTCGATTCTGGCCTATGCGGCCATTGCCTATGTAGTGAGCCGGGCGGACTGGTCGTCGTATCTCTTCGTCACCTACGTTCCAGAGGCCACAGAGTTGTTCGTGTTTGGGGCCGCCCTGCTGGGTACCGGGCTTGGCTTCCTCTGGTTCAACTGTCATCCCGCCGAAGTGTTCATGGGCGACACCGGTTCGCTTTCCTTGGGCGGCGCCATAGGCACCTTGGCCATCCTGACGAAGCAGGAATTGCTGCTGCCCATTGTGGCGGGATTGTTTGTGCTCGAGGCCGGCAGCGTGGTTCTGCAAGTGGCATCGTTCAAATTGACCGGGAAACGGATTTTCCGTATGTCGCCCTTGCACCACCATTTTGAACTGGGCGGCTGGTCCGAGACGAAGGTCGTCATGCGATTCTGGATCATCGGATTGCTGCTGGCGTTGATGAGCTTGGCGACATTGAAACTGCGGTAAGCAGGTTTCTTGCCGGACATGACTGACTGGTCTGACCCGTCTGACCCGTCTGACCGGTCCGACCGGTCAGACAAGCTGGCCTCGTGAAGCTGTAGTGGGAGCAAAGGTGGAGATTACGCTGAAAAGCAAGCGGGTGACCGTCATTGGGATGGGCCGTTCCGCGATGGGCGCGGTGCGGCTGCTCCTGCGCGAGGGGGCGCGCCCATTCGTCAGCGACCACCAGGACACCCCTGCGCTCCTCGACTACCGCGGCGATCTCGAACATCTTGGCGTCCCCTATGAGGTGGGGGGACACACTGCACGCGCGCTGGACGAGGCGGACGTGTTGGTCCTGAGCCCGGGTGTGCCCGCGGACGCGCCGCCGTTTGCGGCCGTGCGGGCGCGTGGTGTGCCAGTGCTCGGCGAATTGGAACTGGCCGCGCGCTTTTGCCACGCGCGCATATTGGCGGTCACGGGCACGAATGGCAAGACCACCACGACAGAGTTGCTGTACGCGTTGCTTCGTGCCTGCGGGCACACGGTGGCGCTGGCGGGAAACAACGCGACGCCGCTTTCGGCGGCGGTGCTCGAATCCCCCGCGCCAGAATTTATGGTGCTCGAAGTCAGCAGTTACCAGCTCGAAACCAGCGATACGTTCCGCCCGTGGATCGGCGCGGTGCTCAATGTGACTTCGGATCACCTGGCGCGGCACGGCACCATGACCCAATATGCCGCTATCAAGAACAAACTCTTTGCACGCCAGGGCGCCGGCGATGCCGCCGTGCTGAATGCCGATGACCCGCTGACCGCGGCCATGCGCGTGCCGTCGGGGGTGCGGAGGCGCTTGTTCAGTATCGAGCGCACGGTCGAGGAGGGCTTGTGGACGGACGGGGCGGTCATTTGCGACGGGACAACGGTGGTGGCGCGCCGTGAGGACACGCCGCTGCGGGGCTGCCACAACCTGTCGAACGTGCTGGCGGCGCTGGCCATGGCGCGCGCGGGTGGATTTGAATGGGAACGCTGCCTGGAGGGCCTGCGCGGTTTCCGCGGGGTCGAGCACCGGATCGAGTACGTGGCCGAAGCGGACGGCGTCGCCTTTTACAACGATTCCAAATCCACCAACGTCGATAGTCTGCGCGTGGCGCTGGAAAGTTTCACCCAGCCGCTTGTGCTGATCGCCGGCGGGCGCGGCAAGGCCGGGAGTGATTACGCCTCGCTTCTGCCGCTGCTGCGTGCGCACGTGCGGTACGTGGTCGCGCTGGGTGAAGAGGCGCCGCTCCTGCTCGCCGCATGGAACAACGACGTACCCATGGAAACCGCGTCCGCGATGCCAAATGCAGTGGAGTTGGCCATGCGTGCCGCGGAACCGGGCGACGTGGTGTTGTTGTCGCCTGGTTGCGCCAGTTTCGACCTCTACAACAACTTTGAAGAACGCGGCACGCACTTCAAGGAATGCGTTAGTGCCGTAGAGATCGGAAGCCACAAGAAAGAACAAGAAGCTAAGCCGCCTGCGCCCCTTCAGGGCGCGCGAGGGGGAGACGTCCACGATCCGGGGGTTCCGCTACGCTCCACCCCCGGCTACTTCCGGACGCCCCTTCGGGGCTGAGGCGCATGATTGACACTGGGTTGTGGGCGAAGCTCACATTGGGAGTTTGATGATGACTGGGGTGGGCGGGTGAATGGACGCAATGGACACAATGGACGCAATGGACGAGGCGAACTAACCCGAACAAGGTCTTTGAGAGGAAGGTTGCGATGAAACGCGAGACAACCCTGATCACCGTGACGGTGCTGGCCCTGGTCTTGGTCGGCCTGCTCATGGTCTATAGCGCGAGCGCGGTCAACCCAAAGCTCGTGGGCTATCCCAATCGGCAACTCTTCTTCGCCATCGCGGGCGTGGCCGCGTTCCTCTTCTGCTCCCGCTTCGATTATCACCATTTCGCGGATGGCCCCATTTTTCGCGGCATCGTGTTGGCGTCCATCGGCCTGCTCCTGCTCGTGCTGGTACCCGGGGTGGGAAAAGAGGTAGACGGCGGCCAGCGCTGGATAGATTTGGGGTTTTTCTCGTTCCAGCCATCGGAATTGGCGAAATTCGCCCTCATCCTCCTGTTGGCCGTCAAACTCACGCAAAACCGGGAACATGTCAGGAAGTTCTGGCGCGGTTTCCTGCCGCCGATGCT
Source organism: Candidatus Hydrogenedentota bacterium (assembly GCA_016182645.1). Classification (GTDB taxonomy): domain Bacteria; phylum Hydrogenedentota; class Hydrogenedentia; order Hydrogenedentales; family JACPGD01; genus JACPGD01. The sequence continues at coordinate 20,774 of JACPGD010000100.1, forward strand.
GATCGCCTGCCTCTTCGCCGGTTTGGTTGTGGCGGAGCGCGATCTCGGTGTACCGCTCATGATGATGGGGGTGGCGTTCATCATGTTGTGCGCGGCGGGTGTGCGCTGGCGCTACCTCTTATTGAGCCTCATCCCTGCGGGGACCGCCGCGGCTGCGCTCGTGGTATTCTTCCCGCACCGGGTCATTCGCTTTATAGCGTTCGTCGATCCCTGGGCCTATCGCCAGAGCTGGGGCTGGCAATTGATCCAGGCCTATGGCGCTTTTGCGCGCGGTGGCGTGACCGGTGTCGGGCCGGGCGCGGGGGAGCAGAAGTTGGGGTACCTCCCCGCGCCGCACACCGACTTCATTTTTTCGGTGATCGGCGAGGAACTGGGGCTGATCGGCACCATGGCGGTGGTGCTTCTGTTTATTGCGTTGTTGTACGGTGGCACGCGCACGGCCATGAACGCCCGCGATCACTTCGGCAGCCTGCTGGCCGTCGGCATTGCGGGCTTGATCGTGCTACAAGCGGCCTTCATCATGGCGGTCAATACGGGCATGCTGCCGACGAAAGGGATTACCCTGCCGTTCATCAGCTATGGCGGCAGTTCCCTAATGGTTTTGCTGGGGCTGATGGGGATCCTAGTGAACATTGGGGTGCAGGGGATTGAGCCGGAGAAGCGGCGCAAGCTCGTGCCGGCGTGAACGCCCGTGGCCGGGGCTTCCAGCCCCGTTTCGGGACTTAGCAGGCTAGCCAGACCATTACATTCCGGAGCGGGGCTGGAAGCCCCGGCTACGGTGGAATCATTATGCGGATTATGATTACAGGGGGTGGAACCGGGGGGCATATTTCGCCCGCGCTGGCGATTATCGAGGAACTGCGCCGGCGTGACGCGCAGTTGTTGCTGCAATGGATTGGGCGGCGCGGCGGCATGGAAGAGCGCGCCAGCCGCCGGGCAGAGGTGCCGTTCCGCGCGCTGGCCGTTGAAGGCTGGCCGCGCAAGACCTCGCCCCGCCGTGTTTGGGCCGCGTTGAAGTACGCCGTGGCGGCCGTACGCGCCTACCTCTACCTCAAATCCTTCCAACCCCAGGTGGTCATTGGCGTGGGTGGCTATGTCTCGCTGCCGGTGATGTATGTGGCGCAGCGCCTGGGCATCCCCACCATGCTGCACGAGCAGAACAAGCGGCTCGGCATGGCCAATCGCGCCCTGGCGGCCCGGGCCGAGTGCATCTTCCTGAGTTATCCCGAGACCATCGGTTCGTTTCCCCCGGAGCGCGCGCGTGTCGTGGGCAATCCGGTCCGCGCGGGGTTTATTACACCGCCGCCGCGGGAAGAAGCACGCGCGCGTTTCGGGCTGGAGGCGGAACGGCCCGTGGTGTTGATCGTGGGGGGGAGCCAGGGCGCCGCCAGCCTTAACCGCGCGGTGTCCGGCATGCTGCCGGAAGTCGCAGCGGACGAACTCCAGATGATCTGGATGACGGGCAAAAGCGACTATGCAAACGCCGCGGCCCTCACGCAGCGTATCAAGGCGCGCGTCGAAGTCCTGGCCTATATCGAAGACATGGTCTCCGCTTGCGCCGCGGCAGATCTTGTCGTGGCGCGGGCCGGGGCTTCCAGCACGGCCGAATTGGCCGTGATGGGAAAACCGTCGATCCTCGTGCCCTATCCGCACGCGACCGACAATCATCAGGAACAGAACGCGCGCGCGTTTGAAGAGGCCGGTGGGGCGGTGCTTCTCCTTGATCGTGACTGCACGCCTGAGCGGTTGCTCGCAATCGTCCGTGGGTTGCTCGCGGATCCGGTCGCATTGCAGAACATGGCGCAGGCCGCGCACACCCTGGGCCAGCCTCTCGCCGCGGAAACCATCGCGGAAGAGGTCATGTTCTATCTCTTCGGATAGCCCGGGACCGGTCCCGCAATCCCCTTGGTCCATTTTCGTCCACAGCGCGGCATAGCCGCATCCAAATTGGCGGCAGAGAAAACCGCAGATGACGCAGATAGACGCAGATGGAAGCCGGCATGGGAAGTTGGACCACGGAGCGCACGGAGAAGACGGAGAAAGAACGAAAGGACTTCGAATAATTGCTTTGGTGCGCAAGACCGCCGGAGAGATTCTGCGTGGCGCGACAAAGAATTTGAAGGTTAGTAATACAGAGTCCATCTGGCCCGGTTCGCCGTTCAAGCCATCAGGACTACTTCAGCGGCGTCAGCAGAAATCCATCGAAGCCCAAGAAGTATCCCTTGCTTTCCACGTTCTTGCCCTTGTTGACCAAGGTCAACGTGTGTTCGCCGGCGGCGAGGTTATCGGTCGTGTAATGGTATTCGTGATTTGAGACCTGGGGACCGTAGAGGTCAAGCGCGGCGCCGAGCGCTTGCCCGTCCAACTGCACTTCGTACACTCCGTAATCCCACGAGTGCGTCAAAAGCAGGATCAATTCCTGTTTTCCCGCTTGCGCGACATTCACTTTAACCGACAAGGTCTGATCGGCGGCGGGCGCTTGCCACAAGATCTGCGCGCCGCGGCTCCAGCCGCCCTCCTGTCGTTCCTTCGCGCCCGCCGTCACGCTTAGTTGGTCCACGATAGCCTCGGCTTCCACCGCTTGCTGCCAATCGTAGTAGAGCCGCTCGTAGCCCACGGGCATTGGCGCGAACGGTGAATGCGGTTCCATCTGGTACCAGAAGGCCACAGAGCTGAAGTCGTCGGTGCGTTCCTCAAATCCGGACTTGACGGAACCGTCTTCCTTGAAGGTAACGCCCTTGTGTTCGATCTCGACGCGCAAGGATTTCCGGAAACTGACCGGATCAGGGATGTGCCAGCGGTAGACCGAAGTGAGGTCGAACGGATCGTAGCCCTGCTGGAGCGGGACCCCATAGTAGGGATAACTGAACTGCCGGAACCCCCAGCCGTCGCAGAAGTAGTCTTCCGTGCCGGTGCCGGTCAGCCGTGGTGTTTCCTCGCCATCAATGTAAAAGAAGTCATCGCCTTCGCCGTACCAACTGGGAGTGTGTTGCCGGACATTCAGCACGGTGCCCACATAATGGCCGTGGCCTTCGATCTCCGCGATCAGATAGTTCTGGTTGCTGATCGTTGGGTGTTCCTGACGATATTGCGCGTGAAAGTAGGCCGTGCGTTGCGAGAGCGCGGGCAATCTGCGCCAATCCAGGTAGTAATAGAAGGCGTTCGTGCGCTCCCGGCCCTCATTGGTCACCGTGATTTTCGCCGACTTCCGGAATGGCATCGGCCAGTAGCAGTTGCGGCCACGCCCGTCCGAACTCACCGCGACGGGCAGGGACTGAAAGGGTTGATCCACCCCGTGGCCAATGCCGAAGAAATCGCCAATCGGACATTCGACCGATGGCGTTGTTTCGCCATCCCAGTACATGCGCAACACGAGCAGGCGCGAGTAGCCTTTCTCGTTGGAGGCGATAGTGTTCCAGAAATGCGTGATCACGCCCGCTCCTTCCAGGTCCGCGAGCACCAACGTGGCGCCCGGCTCGATCGGTCGCGCGTCGGCATTACCGTTGACCAGATCGGGATCCGTCGAAGCTGCACGCATGGCGTCGCCGGGCCGCAACTCGGCCAAACCGGCGAGTGGATTACCCTGCGCGTCGGCGTAGTGCGGGGCGGTGATACAGGCGGAAAGCGATAGGTTTAGCCCGATGAAGAGAATAGTCTTGCGCAGCATCATGGCGGCTCCTTCCAAGGTTTCTCGACACGATGTGAACGGCTGGGTACAAAGCAAGAACACCCTCAAGCCTCGAAGCTTGAGGGTGCAATTTGCATCAGAGCGCCAAGTCTTTGTCCGTCACGGCGCCTTCGGAGGCGCTGCTGACGTGGCTGGCGTATTTGGCGAGGGCGCCGCGGGTGTAGCGGGGCGCGGGGCGTCTCCACTTGGCGCGCCGCGCGGCGATTTCTTCTTTGCTGATATCCAGCGTAATCGTGCGCTTTTCCGCGTCAATCGTGATCGTGTCGTTGTTCTTGATCAACGCGATGAGGCCGCCTTCGTAGGCTTCCGGCGTGATATGGCCGACGACGAAGCCGTGGCTGCCGCCGGAGAAGCGGCCGTCGGTGATGAGGGCGACGTCTTTGCCGAGGCCGCGGCCCATGACGGCGGAGGTGGGGGCAAGCATTTCGCGCATGCCCGGCCCCCCCTTCGGCCCTTCAAAGCGGATGACGATGACGTGGCCTTTCTTGATCGTGCCGTCGAGGATGGCGGCGAGCGCGGCCTCCTCGCTGTCGAATACGCGCGCTTTGCCGGTGAACTGCGTGCCTTCCTTGCCGGTAATCTTGGCGACGGCCCCGGTTTCGGCGAGATTGCCGTACAGAATGACCAGGTGGCCGTCCTTCTTGATCGGGTCCTCGAAGGAGCGGACCACATCCTGGCCCTTCGGATACCGCTTCACGTTCTTGAGGTTCTCCGCGACGGTTTTGCCGGTGACGGTCATGCAGTCGCCGTGGAGCAGGCCCTTGTCGAGCAGCATTTTCATCAGGGGCGGGATGCCGCCGATTTTGACCAGTTCGCTCATCATATATTTGCCGCTGGGGCGCAGATCGGCAAGCACCGGCGCGCGCTTGCCGACACGGGTGAAATCGTCAAGCACCAATTTGACGCCGGCCGCGTCGGCGATGGCGAGGAGGTGCAGGACGGCATTGGTTGAGCCGCCGAGCGCGGTGACGACGGTGATGGCGTTCTCGAAGGCCTTCTTCGTGAGGATGTCGCGCGGGCGGATGCCTTTCTTGATCAGATCGAGCACGGCCTGGCCGGCGCGCATACAGTCTTCTTCCTTCTCTTTCGAGATCGCGGCTTGCGCCGAGCTGTTGGGCAGGCTCATGCCGAGCGCTTCGATGGCGGAGGCCATGGTGTTGGCCGTGTACATCCCGCCGCAGGAGCCGGGGCCGGGGATCGAGCAGGCCTCGATGGCCTTGAGTTGCTTGTCGTCGATTTGCTTGTTTGCGTGCTGGCCGACCGCCTCGAAGACGGACACGATGTCGACCGGCTTGCCCTTGTAGTTGCCAGGCATAATCGTACCGCCATAGACGAAGACGCTCGGGCGGTTCAGGCGCGCCATGGCGATGAGACAGCCGGGCATGTTCTTGTCGCACCCGCCCACGGCGACCAGCCCGTCCAAGTTCTCGCAGCCGATGACCGCTTCGATCGAGTCAGCGATAATCTCGCGCGACACGAGCGAATACTTCATGCCTTCCGTGCCCATCGAGATGCCGTCGGAGACCGTGATGGTCCCAAAAAGGATCGCCTTGCCGCCGGCCTTGTTCACGCCGGCTTCCGCGTCGCGCGCGAGCTTGTCGATGTGCATATTGCACGGCGTCACCATGCTCCAGGTCGACGCGACGCCGATCATGTTCTTCTTGAAATCCTTGTCGCCAAAGCCGACGGCACGCAGCATGGCGCGGCTCGGCGCGCGTTCGGGTGATTCAGAGATTTGCTTTGAGAATTCGCGGTCGCCGGTGGATGGTGGCGTCTTGGTGGTGGACATGGCATGGCTCCTGATAGAAAAAGTGAGTTCCCAACCAATAGTGCTTGATATGACGCGAGATTATACGCACCTGCGGGCGGAGAGGCCAATTGTCGTTGTGGAGCGCGGACTTCCAAGTCCGCGGAAGTGACTCACCCTGCACAGCCTCCAGACCATCCCAAAACCCACGCGCGGACGTGGGAGTCCGCGCTCCCGTGAATTACGGCTTCGCCCGTTCCCCTTCCGCCCCGTTCCACACGCCCGTCGGGCCAAATTCGTAGCGGTAGACTTCACGCACGGGGTCGCCGACGGGAATGGTGGCGGACTCGGCCTCGGCTTCGACCCGCGTCGCCTTGCGGGCGCTCTGGTAGAGGCGGCCCTCATACTCGATGTAGCCGTTATAGCCGCGTTCCCGGCCTGTGCCGCCCGTGAAGGGTTTCACGTCGAGCGGGTGGAATTCCTCGTAGACCTTCGCTTCCTTGTAGAACTGCCCCCGCAGCCCCTCTCCCTCGTACTTGATGGTCCCATGCCGTTCGCGCAGGTTCAGCCGCTTCATCTCGGTCGCCCCCACCTCACCAAGCTTCTGAAAGACCTGGTCCCCACCGGACACGTAGCCCTCCGGCCGCTCCTTCAACCCAAAATCGGCCAAGACCTTGTTCGCAATCCCCTCCGGCGGCGATTGGCAGGAAAGGCTGGTCAGGCAGAGCAAGCTAAGCAATATGAAGAGACCGCGTTTCACGAGTAATTCTCCTTTTGGCAAGAAAATCGTCCACAGTGGCGAAAGCAGTATAGCACCGGCACGGGCCGGTGCGGAATCCAGAGGTGGAGCAAACATTCTTGTCCAACTTCAAGATTGCCAGCTAATCATCGCTCCGCCAATTCACACCGGCAACACCGCCCGCCGGTTGCGCCTGCTCCAGTAATGGCGAACAAAGCGCGGGCGGATGTCCGGGCTGTGGCTCTTCCAGACGCGCGCCTCCCATTCACGGAGCAGGCGGTTATGTTCTTCGAAGGCCTCTTCGGTGCCAGGCACGTGCTCGAGCCAGCGCGCTTCGAGCGCGTCGCGCTCGCGCTGAAACAGCGGAAAGAACGCCGCGGGATTGCGGAGGACGCGGCGGTGAAAGCGCTCATGCCGCCACCAGAGCGATTGGTCCGCAAGTTGTCCCGACGTGGGACCGATGTTGGCGGGTTGTCCAACCTCGACCGGTTTGAAAAGGCTCGTGCACGGTGCGGCGGTGGCTGTGACCCAATGCCGCACGCCACCGGACGACAATTCTGCCACCCAGGAGGCGGTCGTCTGGCTGGCCGCGGCCACGCCGCCCGCGTGCATGCAGGGCGCGTCCATGCCGCCGTTGAGCCACGTATAGCGCGGGCCGTCGCGGCCGGGCCCATGATCGCGGAGGATGGCGAAAACATCGTGCAACCCCTTGGCGCCCTGCGCGAGCAGCATCGTGCGTGGCTGGCGCAAGCGACAGCACGAGACACGCGTCTTGAGCCGGTCCGTGTGCTGCTCCGCGAAGCCAGGAATCGTGAGACCATTGCTGATCGAGCGTGTTCCCGCCACGCGCTCGATGGCAAACTGTTTTCCCGCCGTTTCCAACACAAAGGCGCCCACCGGATCGGCAATGAGGAAACTGTTGTGATAGGTGAAGCGCTTGCTCTCATACCCGCAGCCGCCGCCTTGGCCAAATTCATCGAGTAGTCTTGTGATGACCGTGCAGGCCTCCTCCGCGGTGGCCGCCCGCTCGAGCGCGAGGCGGACCAGGTCCATGCCCGTCAGGCCGATCCGCGCGTAGGGTTGGCGCGTAAAGACGGCCTCATTCCCAATGACCACGCCGTGCTCGTTCGCGCCCATCTCCGCGCCCCACATCCAGAAGGGCCGGCTCAACAGCGTGGCGTGTGTCTCGCGCACCTGCGGCACCGCGATCCATGTGCAGCGCAACTCCGCCCCGGAAGCATGCGTCCGCCGCGGGCGCCACTCGAGCGCCTGCGCCTCATTCGGATCGCGGTCCGAGTTCTTCGCGAAAATGACGCGGTCCGTCTGGATGATGACAAGCGTGTCGCACATCGGCTACAGGTTCTTGAGGTGAGTCATCTAAGTAGTGGAATAAAATCTATGTCTGGTCGAAGCGCGTCCACAAATGAGTATGCCAGAATCTGTCTATCCGACGTATCCATGGGGCAATTGAGAACGCGTGCCGTCTCGACCAAGAGTCGATCGGCAGGATCGGAATGGAAGCGCCCTGGCAAATGGCTTGCTCCCACGGCAATTTCCGGCGACATGGGAACGAGTATGACGCCGGGATAGGCCAGGGATCCTAGGGTCCATTTTACGGGATCGCAGGGAAGTTTGATTCGTCCGTTAGCGCTCAACATCCCGACCTCCCAGCAGGAGAACACGCTCACGCCGGTGGTATGAGCGGGTCGCCTATCCAGAAACTCGACAAATGCCGCAGGAATACGCGAATCTCCCTGTACCCACCATATCCAGACATGAGTATCGAGTAGTATCACTCCAAACCCCATTCCTTGTCTGAAAGCACTGGGCTAAAAGGATCGGGAAATGAATAGGGGGTGCCCCGGAAAGGAGTTCGAGAACCAAGACCGGCAGTGGACTCTCCAATGGCAACCTCTACCTGTAATCCCTCATCAAGTTTGATAGGATCATCCAAGACGATCACTCCGTTTTCGACATGACCCTTTAACGTCATTCCCTGTAGTTCCTCCAAGGTTGATCAGTTCACCAAAGTTCACCCCACTGTTCAGGACTTAAAGCGGGTTCGTCTGGGTCGATAAACGTGAATGGCGTTCCGGCAAGCGGCATGTCGCGGTTCGTCGATACGGGACCTGCAATCACCTCCACTCTCACCAATGCACTCTCTTCCAGGTCTACCGGCTTGTCCGGCACGATAACACCTCTTCTAACATGACCCGTGAATTGCATTGTCTTTGTTTCTCTTCTCTTTCCATTTTAGTATCAAACAGAAAGATTCTCAACGCGGCCCTTGTGCTCTGGCAAGATTCCTTCGCGCTTTGCTATCGTATGGCGAATACGGAGACCAGCTATGGCTACCATGCTTTCCCGGCGGCGGTTTCTTCAGCGGGCCGGCCTCGCCGCGGCCGCGGCCTCTTTTTCCCCGCGGTATGCGCAGGCGGCGCTGAAGAAGATCAGCGCGAATGAGAAGATCCACGTGGCGTCCATCGGCGTGGGGGGCATGGGCCGCTCGCATTTTGACCGGCTGCTGAAGAACGAAGAAGTGCGCCTTATTGCGGCGAGCGATCCCGATGCGCAGCGGCAGCAGGCCGCGAAGGAGAAAGCGGCGGAATCCGGCCAGGAAGTGGCGACCTACACACATTTCCCGGAAATGCTGGACGCGCACCCGGACATTGACGCCGTCTTCGTCGCCACGCCGGACCACTGGCACGCCCTGGCCACCATTGCCTGTCTGCGCGCGGGCAAGGACGTGTACTGCGAAAAGCCGCTGGCGTTGACGCTGGCGGAGGGCCGTGCGATGGTTGAGCATGCGCGGCGTTTCGGCCGCGTCGTGCAGATGGGCACCATGCAGCGCAGCGATCAGGCGCAGTTCCGGCACGCCTGCGAACTGGTGCACAACGGCCGCATCGGCACGCTGCAGAAGGTGGTCTGCTTCTTTGGGGACAACCCCAGGTCCGAATACGTGCCGGACGAAGAGCCGCCCGCTTATCTCGACTGGGACTTCTGGCTCGGCCCTGCGCCGTGGCGTCGTTTCAACAAAATGATCCACCCCTACAACTTCCGCTATTTCCGCGATTACTCCGGCGGCATGTTGACCGACTGGGGCGTGCACCTCTTCGATATCGCGCAGTGGGGCGCGGGGAAGGACCACACCAGCCCGCGGCGGATCGAATCCGAAAGCAGGATGTATCAGGAGAACTTATACGAGTATCCGCAGGTGTGTCGTGTGCGCTATGACTATGGAGACGTGGTGTTTGAATGGCAACAAGGCACGCCGGAGGTGGCGGAGATCGAGCACGGCGAGAACTACGGCACCAAGTTCTACGGCACGGAAGGCGAGGTCTTTGTGAATCGCGGCGGGTATGCCGCGCGCGACAACAAGGGCAATGCGATCAATGAAGTGGTGGGCCCGAACGACATCCACCTGTATGCTTCGGCCAGCCACCACGGGGACTTTTTCCAGGCGATGCACACGCGCAAGCCGCCCATTTGCGACGTCGAGATAGGCCACCGCGCCACGGCCATATCGCATTTGGGCAACATTTCACTGCGCGTTGGCCGCAGCCTCGAATACGATCCGGACAAGGAGTTCTTCCCGAACGATCCCGCGGCCAACAAAATGATCGCAAAACCCATGCGCGCGCCCTGGCGCCTGTAGCGGCGCGCTGCGTGGCCCCAGTAGTGCCGCGCTCGCCGAGCGCGGCACCGGACTTGGAGACAACCGCAAAACTTACAGTCATTCTGAGCGAAGCAAAGAATCTCTGAACTTGTTTGAGGACATAGCCCAACACCAAGTGCCGCGCTCGGCGAGCGCGGCACTACTGCGAGGCACTTTTAGATGAGAGCGAAGTTAATGATCGTGTGTGTCACCTGCCTGGCAGGCGGTGCGGTATGGGCACAGTCTTCGCCGCAAGACCTGCTCAAGGCGCTGACGAGTGAGGACGCCGCAGCGCGCCAGGCCGCGTTCGAAACAGCCGCCATCTACGGGCCGGAGGCCATTGTGGTGATTGCGCCGCTGCTGGACAACCCTTCCTTCGAGGTGGAGCGCACCGCAAAGATGGCCCCGGAAAAGATCGTTGGCGCCGCCTCTGCCACGGAGGAGACCCGTGTGCAGGCCGCGCGCGCGCTGGCCATCGCCGCCATCTCCGTGAAGAACCGCGACTGGCTGCTTTGGCTCTTGTCCTACACCGGCGGCGTGGAATCGCAAGAAGCGCTGCTCGCGTTGCTTGACACCGCA
>JACPGD010000120.1 GCA_016182645.1 Candidatus Hydrogenedentota bacterium
CGCTCTTGCCTTCCCCATTGAGCCAGTCCAGATCGCCCGGCTGGATGTAGTACCAGTTGGCAAAGACGATGCGCTTCCCCGCAAGTTCATAGGGCGCGCCGGGAATATTACCGGAGGTGGAGATGCCATCCAGTACTTCGCGTTCGGGACGTTGACCCACGGCGGAGGGGCCGTACGCAAAAGCGTAGCAGAGACAGAGCAGATGGATGGCGGTGCTGCGGTAATGATGGCAGTCCATGAAGTCCCTCCCGCGTGGAGTTTCCTGCATAGTACTTCACGTGCCGCAGGGCGCGCGAGCCGGGCGCGGCAAGCGGCAAAAGGTGCAGGTTAAGAGGGTGCCACCCCTGTGAAGAGAAGCGGCAGAGGGGGTATCTGCGGCTTTGGGGGTGGCACCCGAGGGGGATCTATGCTCCCTTCCGCCAGACGACGTGGTGACGGGGGATGTGGTGGCTCCAGTCGCGGTGGCTGTGCAAGGCCACGAGGTGCGCTGGACTGAGGACCATGAGCACGAAAGCGCAGGTGGTGTCGGATTGCTCGAACAATTCGCGCAACGGCGACTCACTCTTGTAATTCCAGGCGGTTACCTCGTTGTGGTAACCCGCCCGCCGCAGTTGACTGTCAATCCACTGTGCCCAAGCCTGATCGGAATCAACATGACTAATAAGAAAATCTACCATTTCATGGCCCCTTTTCCCCTCGTTCCAAAAGTCGGAACCCTCTGGTGGCGCCTCGGGGCGAATGGTCGGCACCACACCATCAAACCGCCGGAAATGGTTCGATGTCCCGTCCTAGCCCATTCCCGGTCAGCCGCGCCAAACCCCCGGCTATTTGTTGTATCTTAGATCTTACTTATATACATTAAAACAGATCTGTGGCGGCTTTGTCAAGCGCTTTTTTCATTATTGCTGATTTCCGCCCCTGGTTGAGACGTGCAGGGGACTACCGTATGCTTCCTGGAACTCCCCGGTATGACGGAGTGGTCAAAGGCCGAGCTTCAGGATCTTCCGCAACAGAAACGACTTAGGAGACACCGCAATGCACCTCGACGCGAAGCCCTTTCCGGCCCCACGTTTACCCTTGCGGCATCATACTGCCGTCGCTTTGCTGCTGCTGTGCGGCGCAGCGTTGCCGATCCTCCATGCCGAGGAGGCCGGAAAAACCGGCGGAGCCGAGGCGTCAGCGCCTCAAGGCGAAGCCTATCCGCGCATCAGTGAAGAGGCGTTCAAGGCCCGCCTGCCGTTCTTTGACTATGATCCCAGTCTCCCGCTGGAAGGGCGCGTCGTTCAGGAATGGGACAAGGACGGAACCCTGCGTCAAAAGATCGTGTTCCGCGGGGCGCAGGGCTTTTTGGTGCCGGCCCTCCTGGAGCTGCCGCAGGCAGGAGCGCGTCCCCTGCCGCTCGTCCTGCTGCTGCATGGGTGGTCTGGATCAAAAGCAAATTGGTGGGAAGACGAAAACATCATCAGCGGCGGGCCCATGCGGGAGGCGTTGCTGGGGGCGGGCTATGCCGTCCTGGCCCTCGACGCGGCAACCCACGGCGAGCGCAGCATTGAGATTGACTACCAGCATGTCAATGCCTTTGAAGACCCGAACGCGCCAGCACGGCACAATTATTTTACCTATGCCGAGATTGCCGTCCAGACCGTGAAAGACTACCGGCGGGCACTGGACTACGTTGCGACCCGCGCCGAAATAGACATGGCCCGAATCGGTCTCGTCGGCTACAGCATGGGCGGCATGGATGCCTTCTATCTGTTGTCCGTCGAGCCGCGCATCAAGATGGCCGTGGCCTGCGTGCCGCCGTTGTTGTCGGACGGCTACGGCCCGGCGTCGCCTATTGACTACAGTTGGGGCGTGAAAGACAAGCCCCTTCTGATGCTGATGGGCCGCCAGGACGAAATGTATGACGCGGCAAAGGTCGAGGCCTCCTACCATCAGTACATCGAAGGACCCAATACCAAGCTCCTCTGGTACGAGCGCGACCACAAACTCACCGACCTCTACGTCCCTGACGCCCTCGCCTGGGTTAAACAGCACCTCCCCGTGGAATGAGGAATGAGGAAGTGGGAAGGAGGGCGTCCCCAGGTTTCCCCCGCCCGACCATCCTCCCGGCCCCACCTCCCCTTTGCCGGACTACTCTTGCCCCGCATACCATAGGCTCCACCGGACGCTTACGAAATATGGGTAACGTCCCCCAAATTCCCCTACGAAATATGGGTAACGTCCCCCGAATTCCCCCCGAATTCCCCGAATTCCCCCGCCACAAGCGTTGCGGACAGTCAAACTGTCGCTCGACGTCCGGCACGGACATGGATTCCAACGGGCTGCTAAGGGAACCAATAGGAAGAACACGCCTGCGCCAAGGGACTGAGCATCCAGAAGGGTGAATGTTCGGGCCGCGGGTACTGCGCCCAGGCGGCGTGGCCGTCCAGGAAGAGGACATTTGCGGCGAGGGGAAGGTGATTGCATTCGTCCTCAACGGGCTGGAGACCTTCGGCGCGGATGGTGTCCCACATCACAGGGATTTGGGCGGCGGCATTGGCGGGAACGCTGCCCGGAGAACCCCGGAATAGCCATCGTTCAACACCCTCCTGGTATCGATGGAGCGTCACTTGCTCCTGCGTTTCGGGCAGGATCAGTGTCAAATCGCCCCAGCGATTGGCCGCATGCACGCCCAGATCCATAAATTCCCCCAAGGCATCAACATTCTCCTGGCCTGTGATCCAGGCGGGGTCGATGACGTAGCCCCAGTAGACGTAGGAGAAATCGGCAAATTGGGGGTAGGTGTTCCGGCCACGGACCGGGCTGTCCTCGGCCGTCTGCCAGCCGCAGGCGACGGGCGCCGTTAGCCATTCCTCGATGCCGTCGAAGTCCTCCGTGTCCGAAGGGCACAGGGTGGCGTGGATGTCCTCGAGATAGTCAGGATAGAGAAACACGCCATCGAAACTGCTCCAGCAAGTCCGTCTGGGATTGTAGGAATCGTGATAGGGGACATTGCGCACAGGCCATGCACCGCTGTTCTCGGCCGCATACATCTTGAAGACCGTACCCAGATGTCTCAGGTTGTTTGCGCAGGTGGCCCGTTCTACCAGGGCCATGGCTTGGATTAGGACCGGCCACAAGACCGCCGCCACAACGCCAATCATCCCCAGCACCGCCAGTAATTCGAGAAGCACCAATCCGCGCTGCTTCGCCATAGTTCCCCCTTTCCATAGGTGTATGCGGCCAGATCCGGTCCGTCGAAATGCCCTGTCAGGCCAGGTGGTGTCCCTCCAGCCGGAGCAGCGTCTCCTTCCATTCAATCCCGCCGGCGTAATCAACGAGATGACCGCTGGCGGCGAGGAAGCGGTGGCAGGGCACCAGCAGGTGCAGGGGGTTCTGCCCGAGGGCATGCCCCACGGCCCGTGCGCTCCCTGGCCCTCGGCCGAGTTGCGCGGCCAAGTCGCCATAAGTAGCGGTCGCGCCCCAGGGGACGGCGCGCGCCGCGCTCCAAACACTGCGCTGAAACGTGGTGCCCTGGTTCAAATCGAGTGCGATGCCGCGAAAGTCTTCCGGTTCCCCCAGGAAATACCGTTGCAGCGCGGCCAGCAGGACTTCGGCCTCCGCTTGTGCAGGCAGCGCAGCCAGCATCGGCGGCGGTGTGTCGCGCGGAAGGAGATAGAAGCGGCGCAACCCATCGGCCGTGAACTCCCCGGCAATCACGCCCGCGGAGTGGGCAAAATGGAAATTGAACACGCCGTCTAAGGATGGTGGAGGCATCGTTCAGTCATGAATGATGTTGTGGAGGTAGCGAATTTCCTTGGATTTCCAGACCTGGAAGCTCTTCTTGTCCGTGCTCGAGTCCTCGTGCCAGACGCCCCCGTCGCGGAACTCGAGGGCCCATTCACAGTCCACCCCGCCCCGCGACCCGACCCGCAACCGGCAATGTGGCGAAAACGCAAATTGGAAGCACTCGAGTGCATCGCGTTCCTCCTCAAAAAGTTCCTGCCAGCCGCCCAGCCGCACGCTGAATCCCTCTTTTGTGACCTCCAGCGAGACGGGAAAGCCATTGGGATTCGGCGGTTCAACACGCAATGCGTGCGGGTGCCGTTCATAGCGCAACGACGGATGCTGCCGCACCTGTTCTTCGGCCATCTGCAATACGTTCATCCTCGTGCGCCTTTGCTCCGTCGTCCCAAAGGGTGTAGGCTGCAACAGTCTACCCTTTTTGCCCGCCCGCATGCACGGCCCGCAAGACACACAACTTGCATGACAGGAGCTGCCGCCACGGGAAACTTGAAAACCCTGCCTGTAAAACACGAAACTCGAAAAGGAGGGCTTAATTCCCGATGAGAGAAGCGGTCATTGTCGATAGCGTAAGGACCCCTTTGGCGAAGTCATTTCGTGGTTCGTTCAATATGACACGCCCCGATGATCTGGCGGCGCACGTCATCCGGGAGGTTTTGCGCAGAACGCCCCAAGTCGCCCCCGCGGAAGTCGAGGACGTGTACCTGGGCTGCGGTTACCCAGAAGGCGCACAGGGCATGAACGTGGCCCGCTGTGCGGCCCTGATTGCGGGCCTGCCCGTGACCACGACGGGCGTGACCATCAACCGCTTCTGCTCTTCCGGCCTGCAAGCGATCGCGATGGCCGCGCACGCCATCCTGCACGAAGGCGTCGACGTGGCCATTGGCGGGGGCGTCGAAAGCATCACCTTCTGGATGAACGGGCGGCGCGAGTTCCCGCCCAACCCGTGGGTGGTCGAGCACAAGCCCTCCTTGTACATGCAGATGGGCGACACGGCGGAAGTGGTGGCAAAGCGCTACACCATCAGTCGCGAAGCCCAGGACGAATATGCCCTCTTGAGCCAGCAACGCACCGCAGCCGCCCAGGCGCGTGGTTTTTTCAAAGACGAGATGGCGCCCATGCGTGTTGTGCGCGGTATCCTAAACAAGCAAACACAGCAGGTGGAGAGCACGGAGGAAGTGGAAGCATCGGGCGACGAATGCAACCGGGCCGACACCACGCTCGCTGGCCTGGCCGCCCTTAAACCCTACTTCGATCCCAACAGCGGCAACGGCTCGGTCACTGCCGGCAACGCCTCGCAATTGTCCGATGGCGCTTCCGCCACGCTGTTGATGTCCCGGGAGCGTGCCGAAGCCCTGGGTATCACGCCGAAGCTCGTCTACCGCGGTTTTTCCGTCGCCGGGTGTGAACCGGAAGAAATGGGGATTGGGCCCGTCTTTGCCGTGCCCAAGCTGCTTCAACGCCTGGGCCTTCGCGTGGACGACGTGGATCTCTGGGAGTTGAATGAGGCCTTTGCGGTTCAGGTGGTCTACTGCCGGGACCGTCTCGGCATCGATCCCGCCAAGCTGAACATCAACGGCGGCTCGATTGCCATTGGCCATCCTTTCGGCATGACCGGCTCCCGCATGGTCGGGACGCTGGCCAACCAGATGCGCGACCGGCAGGCCCAATACGGCGTGGTAACCATGTGCGTGGGGGGTGGACAAGGCGCGGCCGGACTATTTGAGCGCTACGCCTGAAAAAGAGGCCTGTCCTTCCGGGGATTTTTCGGCTAGAATGGCGTGTCGCGGGCAACCTCCCTTCCGATCCTGGAATAGCCATTAGCGGGTGGGTGTTGCCTTGTCCAGGCCACTGTTGCCATCATACGTAGATTGTTTTGCAGAAAGCACTTAATGAGCATCACGGAAAAAGAATCCCGGCTGCGCGTTGCGAACCTGTACGAATTCGCCCAGCGGGCGTATAGCGCGATTCCGTACAAATACCTGAACAACGGGTATGCGTTTCCGGCCTGGCACTACTACATGGAAGTGACGCGCCGGTGCAATCTGCGTTGCAAGATGTGCCAGTATATCGACTGGCTCGAGAACGTGCCCATCAAGAAACAAATGGAAGGCGAACTCAGCACGGAGGAGTGGCTGCACGTGGTCGACCAGGTGCAGCGATGGAGCCTGATCACGTTTACCGGCGGCGAGGCGTTCGTCCGCAAGGATTTCATGGAGATCCTGGGCCACGCCAGCAAGAAAGCCCGCACGCATTTCATCTCAAACGCGACCATGATTCCCGAGGAGCGCGCCGAGGCCATTGTGGAACTGGCGCCGCGGCGGCTGGGGGGCATCGGGTTCAATTTTGCGGGCACCTCGATCGAGGGCCCGGGCGAGCGGCATGACGAGATCCGTGTCATGCGCGGGGCCTGGGACCGCACCATGAACGGCATCCGCCGTCTGTGCGAGTACCGGGACCGCGCCGGAAAGCAATGCCCGCTGATCCACGTCACCACCGTCATCCAGCAAGCGAACGTGGACGTGCTCCACCTGATGCCGAAAATGGTCAAGGACGCGGGCGTAGACGTGCTGAACCTGGTGACGGAAACGCGCATGCACGATCTGCCGGATCTGGGTGACGTGGACCCGCAGACGTATAGCTTCGAGGACCTCCGCTGGCCGCGCGTCGAGCGGGGCCTGCTGGCGGAGGCGCTGAACAAGACGGTCGAGGCGGCGCGTGAGGTGGGGCTGGAGTTGCGGCTCCCGCGCATGCCACGCGAAGAACTGCTCGACTACTACGATGACGTGCGCCTGGACCTCAAGAATTACGAATGCCGCAATGCCTGGAACACGCTGTTCATTGGCCGGCAAGGCAACGTCTATCCCTGCTGGATCATCAAGGTTGGCAACGTCCGCGAAAATAACTTGAAGGAACTTTGGAACAACGCGACCATGCGCGGCTTCCGCCAGACCTGCCAGAAGAAACTCTTCGCGCTGTGCCCCGGCTGCTGCTTCCTCGAGCACAAAAACGAGCGCGCCCAGGAAAAGGCCACCCCCGCCGTGGCGACGGTGGGTTGAAAGCGGCACGTTGTGGCAGAATAAACGTCGAGAGGTATCAGACGTGACGAGGGTCGCCATATTGCCAGTCCCTACCGCCAGTGGGGATTTTTCCTATTGTGCCATTGCGGGTGCGAAGCAGTCGCAAGGGAGAACGGCCGGCGAGGCATTGGATGAACTGACACGGCAACTGCCAGAAGAAGAGAGCACCACTATTGTCATTGTCCAAAACCCACGCCCTGACCGTTTCTTTGGCCACGCCCAACAGAGGCGCTTGTCTGAATTGATGGACGGCTGAGCGCACGGCGAAGCGCGGGCAATGATTTCGGCGCTCGGTGGCCGGTCTTTACCCATTCGTGTGCGAACGGAGACGGGCCAGATTGGTTCGCAGGGTCTTGCGCGCGGTCCGGAACAGCAGGTGCAGGGGCAACTGCCACGGGTGCCGGAGCGCCCAGTAGTGCTGCATGTACCTGAGAAAGCCCCCGGAGTCGCCGTTAAGGTTCTCGCGTCCTTTCCAGCGCTCATATTCACGGCGATAGTACTGGAGCATGCCAAAGGGGCCGCGCAAGGCCAGAGGCTTTTCGAGCAGCGCATGATCGCGCCGTTCGCGCGGTTTCACTTCAAGGGCGTCAAGCTGGACGAGAACCTCCCCGGGGATTGGGGCATCAAGAACTGCCCGCAGATACCGCAGGCGCTCGCGCAACGGGAGGACAACGGCGTGTTCCCGCGCTTGTCGCACGAACCGGTCCCAATCGATGGGGCCCTCGCCACGCAAGACCATCACGCTGTCGGCCACCCAATGCACGGGGTGCTCGTGCGCCCAGGAGGCCGCATGAACACACACGTGCAGGAGCTGGCTGGTGGAATCGAGCGCGCGGGTTGCCATGCCGTCCACCTGCACCGGTACGGCCTCGCGCCAGAAGGCCGCGTCCGCGTCACGCCGGCTGGATTGCGCGAGCACGAAGGAGTGCAGGTCCAATTCGTGCCTGCCGCCGTTCTTAAAGCCGTGGGCGTGGCGGGTAGGCACGTACTGCTCCGCAAGGTCCTCCGGCCAAGGCATCTTGGGCGCCCAACCCAAATCGCGCAGCACGCTGATGGCCGCCAGCGTCTCGTCTGGCGGGACCAGCACGTCAACATCGCGCATGGGCCGCAGGCTGGCATCGCGATAATGAAGCAGGGCCAGCGGCGCGCCTTTCAGGACCATGGTTGGAATGCCGGTGCCGTCCAGGGCGCGCAGCAAGGCTCCCGCGGTATGGAAGATGACCTGGTTCTCGCACCACGTGAAGCGCCGGATGCCCCCGATCTTTCGCAGCAAGGGATGCTCAACCCCCAAGCCGCGTAGATGGTGATGCGCCAGGGGCAGCAGCCGCCGGACGCCATTGCTGATCCGGTCAAACTCGAAGTTGGCCGCCCATTCCTGCCAAGCCTGGACCGCTTCCTCTCCAGTCAACAAGGCCGCGCGCAGGACCAACTCCTGTTCCGGCGTGGGCCAGCAGTCTTTCCGCACCACGCCTGTCATAGCGGCAGGCTCTCCGCTGGCTCCAGGAGTCCCTGGAGCATCATTTCCCGGAGAACCTGGACGGGCGGGCCCGCCGCGGCAATGCGGCCCTCCGCGCCGAGTACATAGACTTCATCCGCCTCGCGCGCCAACTCCATGTCGTGCGTGATACACAGGACCGCCGGACGGTCATCGAGGCCCTTCAGGCTGTCCAGAAGGTGCGCCGCCGCCGCCGCGTCCAGGTGCGTCGTGGGTTCATCGAGAATCAAGAGCCGTGGCCGCCGCAACAGCGCACGCGCCAGGGAAATGCGCTGGCGCTGACCGCCCGACAGCAGCAGGCCGTCCTCGCCGGCGGGTGTCTGGTAACCTTGCGGCAGCAACTCGATAAACTCATGGGCGGCGGCCAGGGTGGCCGCGCGCACCACCGCTGCGAAGTCCACACCGGGGCTGCCGTAAGTGATGTTCTCAAGAATAGAGCCCGGAAAGAGTACCGGATCTTGCGTGACAACGCCGATCTTCCCGCGCAAGTGCCGAATGTCCAATTCCGAATAGTCCTGCCCGTCCGCCAGAAGGCGCCCGTGCTGGGGCCGGTAGAAGCCCAGGACAAG
>JACPGD010000131.1 GCA_016182645.1 Candidatus Hydrogenedentota bacterium
GCTCACAGGCCGGATATAACGGATGTGACGCAATTGAAACGGGTCTCCCGTCTCGTTCATCAACTCTCGAAATTCCGCATCAAATGCCTCCGTATGCAACCGGAAGATCTCCGTGATATTTACCGTGAGCGGACTGTCCACGTACACCGGCACATCCGGAATGGCGTTGCGCAGTTCAAGCCGTTTCAACGCGTAGATGAGTTCTTGGGATCGTTCCAGCGCAAAACTGGGAACAATGATCTTTCCGCCCCGCGCCACAGTCTCCGTGATAATGGCGACCAGTTTGTCCTCCACCACTTCCATCGGGCCGTGATTCCGGTCACCGTAGGTCCCTTCCATCATGACCACGTCCGCATCGGTGGGTTCCCACGGATCATTCAAAATGGACATGCCCTTGCGTCCAATGTCGCCCGAGAAAATGAAGCGCCGCGGCTTGCCTTGCTCCTCGTACTCGAATTCGACCGCCGCGGCTTGCCTTGCTCCTCGTACTCGAATTCGACCATCGCGGAACCCAACACGTGGCCTGCCTCATGAAACGTGACAAAAACGCCAGGCAACAAGGGGAAGCGCAGCTTATAGGGCACCGAGATGAAATGCCGCATGATCTCCGAAACATCTTCAGGCTGGTACAGCGGCGGAATGAACATCGTGTGCTTGCGCGAAAGCCACTCAGCGTCGCGTTTCTGAATGTGCGCGCTGTCTTGCAACATGATCGAGCAAAGGTCGCGCGTTGCGTGTGTACTGTACAGCGGTCCACGATAGCCCAGCTTCGCCAGCATGGGCAGCAGCCCACTGTGGTCGATGTGCGCGTGGCTCAACACCACCGCGTGAATGGAATCGGTAACCTCTCCCGCTGCCCCGTAGCTGATAATCTTCACTTCCGCTTCCTCTTTTCGACACTACTGCCACCAGTTTCCTTCAATAAGCTGCGTGCGTGTTGAAGACTCACATCACTCAAGGAACCATCGAGCAGTCTCGCTAGCTCATGAATGCGTTGCTCCGTGTCGACGGGTTCCACTTTAGTCGTTGTGCGTCCATTCACGGTCTTCTTGGACACGCTGAAATGAGCATCGGCCACCGCCGCGATCTGGGAAAGATGCGTGATACAAATCACCTGATGCGACCGTGCGAGCTGTTGCAACTTCTCCGCCACGTGCCGCGCCACGGCCCCACCCACCCCCGCGTCGATTTCATCAAAGATCAGGGTTGGGATTTGGTCTGCCTGGGCAAATACGGCCTTCAACGCCAGCATGATGCGTGAGATTTCGCCGCCGGACGCCACCTGCCGCAACGGCTTTGGCTTCTCCCCGGGATTTGCGGCCAACAGAAATTCGACACGATCCACGCCGTGGCTGCAAAGATCGATGGGCACGATCTGGGTGTCGAAGCTGCCCCCCTTCATCGCCAACTCCTGCAAGGCGTGCGTTACCTGTTGATCGAGACGCCTGGCCGCAGTCTTTCGCTTCTGCGATAGCAATCGTGCGGCTTGCAGTGTCTCCGTTTCGAGCGCGGCGTGTTCACGGCGCAACACTTCCAACCGCTCGTCGCGGTGCTCGTATTGCTCGATTTCCCCGGCGATGCGGTCCCGATACGCCAGGATATCTTCGATGGTTGCTCCGTACTTGCGTTTGAGCGTACCCAACAGCGCGTTGCGCGCGTTCAACCGTTCCAGTTCTTCCGGATCGAATTCGAGTTCAGTCGTGTAAACGCGCAACTCATCGGCCACCGCCTCCAACTGCGCGCGCACGTCCGCCATCAATTGGGAAAGGACCTTGAAGCGCTCATTGATCTGGGCAAGCGCGTCAATCTCGCGAGAGGCCGCGTCGATCACGTCGATGGCCGCCGTCTCGTTCCCCTCATAGAGAAGCGTGTGGGCATGTGTGGCCAGATTGAAAATCTTTTCGGCGTTCGTGATTAGGCTGAGCCGGCTGCGAATCTCTTCCTGTTCGCCCGACTGCAATCCGGCGGCGTCAATTTCGTTGAGTTCGAAGCGTAAGAACTCGAGCTGCCGCGTGCGGTCCCGGTCGTCCGCCTCGAGTCTGCGAATCTCTTGTTCAATGCTGCGCAAGCGCTCCACTTGGCCGCCCACGGCCTCCGCGGCCGCCTCCGTGCCGCCGAACGCATCCAGCAGGTCGAGTTGGCACTCCGCCTTCAGCAACGACTGGTGCTCGTGCTGCCCATGGAAGTCCACGAGTTCATCACCAATCTCCGCCAATACTCCGACCGGGACCATACTTCCGGCCGCGTACGCCTTACTGCGGCCATCCGCCCCGACCACCCGGCTCAGCAGGAGACACCCCTCCTCGAGCGAAATCGCATGTTGTTTAAGAAGCCGTGCCAGACGCCGGGGCGGACGCTCCATTCGAAACACTGCTTCCACCTGTGCCCGGCTGCCTCCCTCGCGCACCACCTCGGCAGCAGCCCGCGCCCCCAGCACCAGATTGAGCGCCCCCACAAGTATGGATTTCCCCGCGCCGGTTTCCCCCGTAAGCACGTTGAACCCCTGACGAAAGTCGATCTCGACCTCGTCAATCAATGCGTAATTCTGGATGCGCAGCGTCTCTAGCATCTATTGGCGGCGCGCCGCGTTGCATTCTGAAAGCACAGCATGCTCATAGGTCGTTAAAGACTGCCTCGAACCGCCACGAGCCTACCACAATGCATTCTGAAAGTGAAACCTTGATTGAGACGGTTGTCAAAGGTCCAATCTTTGGCGCCCCTCAAATGCCGCGGCCTCCGGCGTGCAAATCCAGCCTGTTCTGCATTCCGGGTTCTGGTAAAATCCCTGACCAACGGTATACCATGCAGAAGTCAGTTGGAGGACAATCAGGCATGCAGATAACGCGGGATGAAATCGTGACGAGAATCCAGGATCACGCGGAGGAACTACGGCTGCGCTTCTCCGTCGAAAACCTTTCCCTCTTCGGTTCCGCAAGCCGGGGAGAAGTGCAAAAGGAAAGCGACATCGATGTGCTCGTGTCATTCTCCGGGCCAGCGACCTTTAGGGGATACTTTGGCCTAAAGTCGTACTTGGAATCGCTGCTGGGCTATCCGGTGGATCTGGTCAGCGAAAAGGCCCTGCGCCCCGAATTACGGCCTCATATCGAAAAGGACATCGTACGTGTCGCGTGAATGGCGTCTTTACGTGGACGACATGATCCAATGCTGCAAAAAGTTAATCGAATGTACAAGTGTGGTGTCACTGTCTGATATTGAAGACGACGAATTGCGGTACGACGGGATTATTCGAAACCTGGAGATATTGGGCGAAGCGGCAAAGCGTATCCCGGAGGGGGTCCGGGCGTTCGCGCCAGAAGTGCCATGGAACCATTGGATTGGCATGCGGAACATCCTCGCACACGCATATTTCGGCATTGATAAGGAGGTTGTCAGGAACGTGCTTGCGAATGAGATCGAACCTTACTGCATTCGTTGCTTCAAATCAGACAGGCGAACTGGGAAGCTTGATTGCGTTTCGGTGAACGCTCAAACTCGGCCCTTCACCAGTGTAACATCAAGTGTTGACGGCCCGGAGGTGGGCAAGAAACTCGCGATTTCCCGCCGGACCAAGTAACGGCGACGGAACCACTTCAATGGATGTGAAGCCGAGCTCCCGCGCAACAATACGCACATTGTCAATGACTTGTTCGTGCACCGTTTCATCACGCACCACGCCGCCTTTCCCTACGTATTCTGGTCCGGCTTCAAACTGCGGCTTGATGAGGACGACCCCCTCGGCTTTAGTCGCCACGAGCTTGGCTATTGCCGGAAGTACGAGCTGGAGCGAGATAAACGAGCAGTCTACCGTGAAAAACTCCGGCCGCTCGGGCAGCGCCTCCGGTGTCAAACGCCGGATATTCGTCCGCTCCATTACCACTACCCGTGTCTCCCTGCGCAGTCTCCAGGCAAGCTGGCCGTACCCCACGTCTACCGCATATACCCGGCTTGCCCCATCCTGCAGCAGGCAATCAGTAAAGCCGCCTGTGGACGCCCCCACATCGATGCAGACTTTGCCGCATACGTCCAACCCCCAGTGTACAAATGCCGTTTCGAGTTTCTCGCCGCCCCGGCTGACGAAACGTGCTTCCCCCCGGATTTCGAGGGGTGTATCCTCAGGCATCCGCAGACCAGGCTTGTCCAGACGCTCCCCCTTGGCGTCAAAGATATGACCCGTCTGAATCAGGCCCTGTGCTTTCGAGCGCGTCACCCCCGCCAGGCGTTGGACAAGCACATCGAGGCGCTCTTTCTTCATCACACATGAAGTCCTTGTAGATCAGTTGGACCTTTCGGACTGGTCTGACTGGTCTGACTGGTCGGACTGGCCGGGCGGCTGCGGCTATTGTTTTTCGAGCAGCACGACGGCTTGCGTGCTGATGGCCTCTTCCCGACCTTCCGGGCCGACGTTTTCGTTCGTCTTCGCCTTTACAGAGACACGCTCGATGGGAATTTCCAAGCATTCCGCCAAGCGGCGGCGCATCGTGTCGATGTAGGGGCGCAGCCGCGGGCGCTGCGCGATGACCACGCTATCAACATTTACCACTTTGTGGCCGGCCCCTTTGACCAGTCGCATCACCGCCAGCAACAAGTCCAGGCTGTTCGCATTCTTATATGCCGGATCCGTGTCTGGAAAATGGCTGCCAATGTCCCCCAAGGCCAGTGCGCCCAGCAGCGCATCGATGACCGCGTGGCACAGCGCGTCGCCATCGCTGTGGCCAAGCAGCCCCTTTTCATGAGGAATGGACACGCCCCCCAGGATAAGGGGACGCCCCTCCGCCAGTTGATGCAAATCATAACCAAGACCAATCAACATTCCACCAGTCCCTCGCGGATCAGCAGCCTCGCAATGGCCAAGTCTGTCGGAGTGGTTATCTTGATATTCCAGACGGCGCCTTCAATTAATCTTACCGGGCGCCCGAGCCGCCTCACCAGCGTGGCGTCATCCGTGCCGGCATAACTCTCCGCCACCGCGCGCCGGTGGGCCTCCTCGATGACGGACTTCTGGAACGTCTGGGGGGTTTGGCAAGCCCAGACACGGGAACGGTCTGGCGTGGATTCCAGAAACGCCGCCGCATCACCGATCAGGATAGTATCCACGCTGGGAACGGCGACCGTGGCCGCACCCATCTCCGCGGCGGCCGTAATGGAGCCTGTGATGGCGTCCAGCGGTACAAACGGCCGGGCGGCATCGTGGATGACGACGATATCCGTGTCAAGATCGGCATGCATCAAGCCACGAAAGACCGATTCCTGGCGCGTCTCGCCGCCCTCCACAAAGATCGTTGGGAGTTCGATCGCGGCTTGCTCGAGTGCTTCGCGGAATAACTGGTGGCTCGCCTTGGGTGCCGCGATGATCGCCGGGGGAGCAATATTAATGTCCAAGAAGCGGCGGACTGTGCGGACCAGCATCGGGCGGCCCTCGAGATCAATGAGGGCTTTCGGCATGGCCGCTCCCAATCTCGTGCCCGAGCCGGCCGCCGGAATGAGCAGTTGTACCTTCACGACAGTACGCTGACGAAGCGCCCGAAGATCATGCGGCCGGCGGCAGTCTGAAGTACACTGGTCACGACCACCTCCACCGTCCGGCCCATATGCTGACGCCCACCATCCACGACGATCATCGTCCCGTCATCCAAATACCCCACGCCCTGATTGGGTTCTTTGCCGTCCTTGATGATCTTCACTTCCATCTGTTCGTCGGGCAACACCGCTGGCTTCAACGCATTCGCCAGGTCATTCAAATTCAGCACCAGGATGCCTTCAATTTGCGCCACCTTGTTCAGGTTAAAGTCATTGGTAAGGATTTTGGCCTTGTATTGCCGCGCGAGCCGGACCAACTTGCCATCCACGTCTTGGACGTCTTTTGGATCGTCACTAATGATTTCGAGCCGCACCCGGGAGCCATCGTCCTGCAGCTTCTTCAGGATGTCCAGTCCCCGGCGCCCCTTGGCCCGTCGCAAGACATCGCTGGAATCCGCGATGTGCTGCAGTTCATTCAAGACAAACCGCGGGACCAGGAGCGTGCCTTCAACAAAGCCGCTGTCACACACATCCGAAATCCGCCCGTCGATCAGGACGCTCGTATCCACGAGCTTCAGACTGCCAATGTCCGCCGCCTGGGTCTTCACCGCGCTAATCAGGGATTCCCACGAGGACGCGCGGGTCAGCCCCACCATCGTGCCGATAAACCCAAAAACCAGCACCAGGGACACGACCACAAAAATACGCAGCGTCAGGGTTTCTTCGGTCTGCGGCCACCACCACACAATGTACTGCCCCAAGGCATAGCCCATGACCATCGCCAGTACGATCGCCACGAGCGCCGGCGCCAGTTTCTCATACATCTCTTGCGTGACAAAGTGGATCATGAGCAGGATGATGGCGGAGACAACCCCGCCGCAAATCCCGCCGACCACCAACCACATAAAGAAACTCGAGCGGCCGCCACTGGTCGAATAGAGTTCTGACACGATGTAGCCGCCCCAAAGGCCCCCCATGACCACGCAAGCCAGAACGAAAATACCACGCACAATCTTGACTGTCATGCCCTCACTCCTAGTCAGACGTATGAAATGTAAGAAATAGAGGTACAAACGTATGATGGATAATCATTTGACCGGGGGGCCGGGCATTGCCCCATTGGCGTCTGTTTCTCCTCTCACTTTGCACACGACGTTCGTCTCTGCTGAACTATGAACGATCACAGCCGTTCAATGCAACGCTGAACAATCCGGCTCAATCTGGGCTCAACCGCGTTGGCCGTCGCAATGATCCGCTGAATATCCACCGGCGCCAGAGCGTCCGGGAAACATTCGTCGGTAATCGCGGAGAAGCCCAGCACCTTCAAACCTGCATGCACCGCCACAATAACCTCAGGGACCGTACTCATGCCAACGGCGTCCGCGCCTATCGTGCGCATGAAACGGTACTCCGCGCGCGTTTCCAGGCAGGGACCGGGACAGGCAAGATACACTCCCCTGACCAGTTTAATCCCCTCTTCGAGCGCAATAGTTTCCGCCAAATCCTGCAAGTCCCGCGTATAAGGCTCGCTCATGTCCGGAAACCGCGGCCCCAGGCTGTCGTCATTCGGCCCAATCAGCGGATTGTCGCCCATGAAATTGATATGGTCCGTGATCAGCATGAGGTCCCCGGAGCGGAATTGGGGGTTCAAGCCGCCCGCGGCATTGGACACAATCAGGGTGTGGATGCCCAAGGCCCGCGCCACCCGAATGGGGAATGTCACCTGTTGCAGCGTATAGCCTTCGTAGGCGTGGAAGCGGCCGGACAAGGCCACCACGGCCTTTCCGGCTAACGATCCCACTAGGAGTTCCCCAGCGTGCGTATCCACGGTCGACGTGGGAAAATGCGGAATCTGCTCATACGGTATCCGGATCGCGTTTTCAATCCGGTCCGCCAGCGAGCCCAGCCCCGTTCCCAACACAACGCCAACGGCAGGTTGCATGTCCAGTCGCGGGCGTAGCGCCGCCACGGCCGCTTCGATTTGTTCTCGCAGCGTCACCCTGTTTCCTTCCCGCTTCGACCCGTCATCCCAGTCCTGCCATGAACGCTTCCACCGCCGCCCGCGCGACCCCGTCCAGGCGCAGTGTCTTGTCGCGCGATTTCTCCCCCGCCACCACCCTCACCGCCGACTTCGCCAGCCGCAGTTGCTTCGCAACATATTCGCATGCGGCCTTGTTGGCCGCGCCTTCGACCGGCGGGGCCGTCAGCGTCAAACGCAGCCGACCGTCTGGCTCCAGCCGCGCGCCCGCTTTCGACGCTCGTGGCTGGACCCGCACCCGCATCAAGACAAAGCCGTCACCCGCTTCCAACGCCTGCATCGGCCACCTCTGGCGCCGCCAGCGCCTCCAATTCAGCCCAAGCGCCCATGCGCTGGAATTTGGCCTGTCGCCGTTCCGGCGTCCAATCGCCGTTGCGGCACCCCGCCAAGAAGCGGGCAATCTCCTCGGACAGCGCCATCGCCGCGCCTTCGGGGTTGCGATGCGCGCCGCCGCCGGGCTCAGCCAAAATGCTGTCTACTACCCCCAATTCCTTCAGGTCTGTCGCGGAAACCTTCAATGCGGCCGCCGCCAATTCTTTTTGCTCCACGTCACGCCACAGAATCTCGGCGCAACGTTCCGGTGGACAGATCATGTACACCGCGTACTCGAACATGGCCACCCAGTCAGCCATCGCGATGGCCAGCGCGCCACCACTGCCCCCCTCGCTCAACACCACCGAAAAGATAGGCGTCCGCAACTTGCTTGATTCGAGCAGGTTCTGTGCTATGGCAAGGCCCTGGCCCGTTTGCTCGGCCTCAATGCCAGGGTGCGCCGCTGGAGTGTCCACAAAGGTAAGCACCGGCATCCGGTAGCGCTCCGCCAACTTGAAGATGCGCAGTGCCTTGCGGTACCCGGCGGGGTGGGCCATCCCGAAATTCCGCCGTACCTTTTCATCGGTGGTGACCCCTTTCTGCTGGCCTACCACGGCAACCGTTTCTCCGCGAAAACGTCCGAGGCCGCACACCATGGCGGGGTCGTCTCCCAAGGCGCGATCTCCGTGCAATTCCACGAAATCTTCCAAAACCCGGGCCGTGTATTCCAGCATTCGCGGGCGCTGCGGGTGCCGCGCCAATTGGACCCGCTGCCACGGGGTGATCCTCCGGTACAGCGCCTCCCGTTCTGCCACCAACCGGCGCTCTAGATCCGCCCGGACTTCCTCCGTATCTGCTTCGTTAATCGCCTCTTGCAGTTCAACCAGCACCTTCTCAAAAGGCAGGCTCTGGTCAACCACGCTGGCCGCTTTCTTCTTCTGCGCCAAAATGCATATCCTCATCGCCGCTGCGGACGCAACGGGAGCGCTATCACTCAAGATCATGCGTTAAAAGTGCGAAATACCCTCCGCGCGGCGGTGCTTGCGGCATGGTCGCACTCCTTCCGGATAAAAGGCACCCCTGGCTCAAGGGCTTCCTTGAGCTTTCTATTGTATCACGCCCGCCAATCAGACGCACAAGAGATCTCCCTCCTCCCTCCCTCCCCCTTCCCCATTCCCCATTCCCCATTCCTCATTCCTCATTCCCCATTCCTCATTCCTCATTCCTCATTCCTCATTCCTCATTCCTCATTCCTCATTCCTAATTCCTCATTCCTAATTCCTCATTCCTCATTCCTAATTCCTAATTTCTAATTCCATTGACTTACCACGCCCCTTCATGCTCCCATGGTGCGGGATCTGGTATGGGATGGGAGGGTCTTCACATGCATGGCGGCATTTTGACCGGGCGCGCCCTGAAAGCGGCGGGCGTCGAGTGTATTTTCACACTGAGCGGCGGGCACGTAATGCCCATCTATGAAGGCTGCCTCGACGAAGGTATCCGCATCGTGGATGTCCGCCACGAACAGGCCGCGGCCCACGCGGCGGATGCCTGGTCGCGTGTGAAACCGGGCAAAATCGGAGTGGCCGTGGTCACCGCCGGCCCCGGCGTCACCGATGCCGTCACCGGCGTCGCCAACGCCTGGCGCGCGAACTCGCCCATGCTGGTCATCGGCGGCCAGGGGCCCTTCGTGAACTTGGGCAAGGGCTCACTCCAGGAGATGGACCACGTGAGTCTCATGCGGCCCATCACCAAGTGGGCGGGCGCCTGCTACGAGACCGAGCGCATTGCGGAGTACATCGAAATTGCCATCCGTCACGCCATCTCGGGCATCCCCGGCCCGGCTTACCTCGAGATTCCGATGGACATCCTCATGAATGAAGCGCGCTGGGACGCGCCGGTGCGCACCATCCCCACCGAAGCCCCGCGCATCGGCC
The DNA here is from genome assembly GCA_016182645.1 of Candidatus Hydrogenedentota bacterium. Classification (GTDB taxonomy): domain Bacteria; phylum Hydrogenedentota; class Hydrogenedentia; order Hydrogenedentales; family JACPGD01; genus JACPGD01. Next base: position 9,805 of record JACPGD010000131.1, read on the forward strand.
CGGACCGGCGCCAGGCGGAAAAAGCGGTTGAACTGCTCCGCCAGGCACAGAAGCCCATGATGATGGTCGGCACGAGCGTGAAATGGTCCAACGCCCAACAGGAACTCCGCGCCTTCCTCGAGTTGACAGATATCCCCGCCTACGCCAACGGTATGGGCCGCGGCATGCTCCCCCACGACTCGAAGCACCTCTTCAACGCCACGCGGCGCGGCGCGATGGAAAATGCCGACCTCGTCATTCTCGCCGGCTCAGTCTTGGACTTTCGCCTCGCCTTCGGCCAGAGCATCCCCAAAGACGCCAAAATCCTCCAACTGGAAATGGACTACACGCTCGTCGGGCACAACCGCGCGGCGGATGTCGCCCTCGTCGGCAACCTTGCCGTCAGTTTCGACGTGCTCTCCGAGGCCGTCCGCGGCAGCGGCGGACTCAGTTTTACCTCCTACGCCGACACGCTCCGCGCGCAGGAAGCCGCCAAGAAAACAAAAGACAGCAGCACCGCCGCCAGCGACGCCGTGCCCATCAAAGCCGCCCGGCTCTGTTCCGAGATCGCCAGCGTAGTCACCGACGACATGATTGTGATCGGCGACGGGGGCGACATCGTCGCGCAAACCGCCAAGGTGCTGCCCGTGCCCAAGAACGGCTACTGGCTCGACCCCGGCCCCCTCGGCACGCTCGGCGTCGGCATGCCCTTCGCCCTCGCCGCCCAAATCGCCCACCCGGACAAACGCGTGCTCATCGTCTACGGCGACGGCTCCTTCGGCCTCAACGGTTTTGAATATGACACGGCAGTACGCCACCACCTCCCCATCGTCGGCGTCATTGGCAACGACGCCGCCTGGGGCCAAATGATGCGCCCGCAAAAAGGCATGTATGGCCGCCGCCTCCGGAAAACCCGCCTGCATTAATGTTGAAATAGAGCGAGATGAGGAGTACAAAGGGGGCAGTTACGTTTGACTTAGAAATTAGTTGCTATTGATAGGTGAGGCGCTGATGCGACACATTAACATCTAGGAGGGCAGGCGGGGTGTGGAACCATCTTGAACCACATTCAGCAAAGCTTGAAGAAGTATTCGAGCCGCTCTACGAAAAGGCCACGGCTTATGAGCGCCTGTGGTCCATTGCAGAACTCCGACTAGCGGAGCAGGACATTCATTGGCTTCGCTCCTGGTTTAATTATCTGACGCCAAAGAACACGGAGAACTGGATCAAGTCGGTGATGCTCACGAGCTTTCCCGGGAAGGCGTACGCAACATATCGCCAGATGTTCGGTTCGCTTCTCATTTGCGTAGGGGCGGAGGTCTGCCGGGAGGCAAGCAGAGAAGATTCAGTTTGGCCGACCATTCGAGGTCTCCTTCCGGATTCACACGCCCTTCGAAGGGAACTATTTCTCTCCAATGGCCAGCCATCTTGCCTGACAAAAGACCTCATCACGGATGCTGTCCGATCACTGAATCTTCGACACGCGATGGACCTCGAAGGTACTCAGCAATGGTTCATTACAATCAAGCTGCAATACGGGTTCACTTACCGGGGAGCCAAGAACAGACTCGCTGAATGGTTGGTAAATCTTGGAAGTCCACATGCAGTTCAATATCTCAATAGTCGATCTGTTAATTCGGAACTTGCCTCGGAGTCATTTCAGTCGCTTTGGCGAGCACTAACGCAATACAGGCGAGACCTAATCAGTGAGGCTGAGATCCGGTCGACACTCCACTCTAACCCTTGGATTCGAGCCCATTGGATTGACGACCTGTTAATGGAGGCGAAGGCGAGGATCGAGGTACTTGGAGTGGGCGACTGGCAAGACGCAGACGCGGAATCCGTCGAGAAAGGAGTCGCCCAAGAGGTCTTCTGTCCGATATCTGGCCTAGCTCTAGTATGGCCCAGCGGCAAGACGCCAAGGCTCATGATAGACCTGGATCGGGACGCAATTGGAGAAGAAACGCACGAAACGGATGCGCAGGAGCTGGATATCCATGTAGACAGAAGCAAGATTACTCGATGGCTCCGGCAGGAGGACGGAAATTGGAGCGGCGAAGGAGCTATTTATGCGGAACCGGATTCCAAAAAACGGCAGCCAAACTTGAATCCGCGGATACTTGCGGTGCGTTCTCCGTCGGGAGAGACCCTTGTGGAATGGGATTTCACCGATTCCGGCTTCTCGGAGCAGGTCCTCGTTTTTGACTTAGATAAGTCGAGAATTGCTAAGTCAGGAGAGGAACGGTTAGAGCCAAACCGGCACTACGCAATTGTTTGCGATCGAAAGTGCGAGATTCATGGCTGCATACCCGTCGAAACTTTTGACAGGACGGGGCTTCCGAAAAAAGCGATACGCTTGCCTGTCCCCCTGAACGAGAACATTTGTATGACCTATGATGAGTTCGTTCTTTGGCAGCCTGTTCGCTCGCCAGAGTTGACGGCGCAAAATTGGCCGATGGCACCGCCAGCGAGCGCGACATCCAGCGATTGACGGCTGCGACCTCGGTTCAGCTATTGATCCATACCAAAACCTATGAGGTCCGCCGGCAGAACGGCATATGGGAAACTCTTGAGGATGTCACCATGACTCCCGAGCTGGCAGGCCGACAACGAAGAGTTCGGGTGCGCTTCGTCTCCGATGCGAAACGCCAAACCCATGAACCTCAGCTTTCCTTTTGCCTGCTATCCGCAGCCATCCTTCGCAGCAACCAGGATCAAAATACGACGACTTTCACTCTTGAAGCTCTCAGGGCCGGTACGGAATTGAATCGCTCCGAGGGCACCGCCTATCTCAGAGTTTGGACACCCGAGCCCGAGAATGCGGCCACTATTTGTGAGGGCGACTGCCAGATTGGCCGGGCTCGACACGGTCGAGTCCGGCTTCGTGATATCCCCGGCCATGGCGGCGAGCTAAAGATACTATCTGGAGATGAGATTCATTCTCTGGATGTCTGCTGTCTCGACAAAGGGTGCGTTTCAGCCTTCAGACCAGGCTTGTTAAGTAGTCCTGCCGTACTGGCTTTGTCTGATCCAAAGGAGCCAGGGGAAGTGGGGGAAGATGGGTACTTACTGTGGCAGTGGACGACTGAGACGAACACAAAGGCCAGATTGCACTGTCTGCCGATTGACGCTGTGTTGCGTGGTTCCAACGAACACACTTGGAAGGTTCAGCTTTCGGGTCAACCGATGGCTATTGGGTTAGCGTGGAAAGGCTGCTGGCTTGGTGCATCGTGGGATGTAGACCAAATTCTACATTACATCGAAATGCGGACTGATCTGTCCGAGTCCGAATTCGCTATCCTCAAGTGGCTACGTGTGCCTGTTCTGAAACCAAGATTCTCGCTTGCACTTGCGAAAAAGATTCAGCGTGCCCCTTGTCAATTCATCAGGTCGTGGCTGAAAGACTCGGCGATTCCCCAGGGACTTCGGCCGCATGACAATATTGGTGGGATCGACTTTGTCGTGAGGCATTTCCTATGGAGCAGCTTTCCTCCCTCACAAGCGCGCGAAGCTATGGGAATACTAACAGGTTGGGACGGGAACCTGTCTCATTCCGACCGCTACATAGGTCACTTGGGCCAACTCGCCGATGTTTCACCCGTGCTCATGTGGAAGGGCCTTGAATGCTTTCTCAAGCATGACGCCCGAAACACACTCGAGCTGATTCGTGCTTTCACGTGTGCCCGACTCGGGTTGACTTCAAATGCTAACAAAGCTTGGATCCGGAGCCGCCTTGAGTTTCTGGAGAAACGGGCCGCTCAAGTTACAGGTATCAACGGAGATCGATTGTCGGATATTGCAAATGGCTGGATAAAATCGATGCACCAGAATGTGTGGCAGCCCGGAGATTCTGAACGCCTCGAACTCGCAAGAATCGGCGAAACTCAAAGCGGAAGGCACTATATATCCACGAGCATGTGTCGTTATTGGCTTATGCTCAGCGGCGAGAAGGAGATTTAGGTTTGAGCCAAGTGGACGCATTGAAAATGGTGGAGCATGTTCGAAGGCGACTCGTTAATCTGGCCGTGTCCGAAAACCATGTCCGGGACAAGGCCATTTCGGACGCTGCACGTGCGGTCTGGGAAGGGCCGGGCGTGGACGGTGGGCTGGTCAGCGAACTGTGGGTGGAAGGGGCGTTTCCTGGCGAGCAGAGTCATGACACGCTGGAATCACTTAGCCACGAGGGGCTTTTTCCAGGAGACCTCTGTCAACATGTACATCAGGTGTTCCCTGCAGACCGGCGATTGTACAATCACCAATCTGAAGCTCTGCGCAAGGCTGCGACAGCGAGTCCCGGAGAAAAGCCCGCCCTGGTTATCACTGCTGGGACGGGCTTGGGCAAGACGGAGGCTTTCCTCCTGCCCACGCTGGCGGACTTATGGTCCGCCCCGGAGAGGCGGAAGGATGGGGGAATGCGATGCCTGATCCTCTATCCCATGAACGCGCTGGTTGCGGATCAGGTGAGCCGAATCTATTCCTGGCTTCAAGGACAACGTCGGCTTACGGTTTTCCATTTCACGAGTGAGACCCCTGAAGACGCCCGTAGCGCGAATAAGCGTGGCGACCCCGAATGG
>JACPGD010000132.1 GCA_016182645.1 Candidatus Hydrogenedentota bacterium
AGCGTCGCGCTTGAAGCTGCCACCCAACGTTGTCAATCGCCTGCAAGCACGGGAAAGCGCGGCTTTGTGTTGATGGAGTTGCTCGTCGTTATTGCCGTGATTGGCATTCTTGCGGCGATCCTGCTGCCCGCGCTGGCGCGTTCGCGCGAGGCGGCACGACGGGCCTCGTGCCTCAACAACCTGAGCCAACTGGGCATGGCACTGGTGATGTTCGCGCAGGAAAGCGAGCGCGCGCTGCCTTGGAGCGGCGGCAAAGGAAACGCGGACGGGATGATGAAGCTGGTGCCGGATTACATGCCCGATTTCCGCTCCTTCGTCTGCCCGAGCGACAGCCACGCTGATTGGGAGAAGAACTGGCAGCGCACAGGGAATCAGGAGGAGCCGCCACCACTGAACAGTTTGCTGGATGGACTGCACAGTGTGCGGACGAGTTATGACTACCTCGGCGCGTACACCACGCAGCCCCTCGTGTATCCGCACCCGTCGCGGCCGGTGCCGCACTTACCCATTATGTGGGATACGGCCCTGCGGGCAACTGCCGTCAAGCCCCCCGGCTTGGCACGTTTGGCTACCCCACGGTGTGGAACCATATCCCCGGTGGGTCCAATGTGCTGTGGATGGACGGCAGCGTGACGTGTGTGGAAGCGCAGTCTTTTGTGGAAAACAATCTTCCCGCGCCGGTCGAAGGTTATGAGTACATGCCCCCCGGCCAGGCGGAACTCGCCCCAGAAGAGCAGCGACAGCGGTAACGAGCCGGGTGGGAACCGAATGGCCTCTCCTGTAGCGTCCGGTCTCCGTGCCGGACGCAACCCTGCAACGAGGGCTGGAACTTACGCAACGCCAAGATGTGCGAATAGTTTTGACGGGTGCTGCGTGGTTGCGTCCGGCACAGAGACCGGACGCTACGGGGGCGACGCAACAAGAAACTATGGCCGCCACCAGGCCATGGCGTCGCAGCCGAGGCCGGTGTAGAGGCGGCCGGTCACTTCAAGCTTGACCAGATCGATGACGTGTACCTCGCTACTGGTCATGCTGGTGACGAAGGCGCGCTGCTGATCGGGGGAGATCTCGACGCCGATGGGCTGGTCGCCGACGCGCAGGCGCTTCACTTCCTGCCGCGTGGCGGTGTCGATAATCACGAGTTCACCGGCGGCCACCCAGTTGGTCACCAAGGCGCGCTTGCCGTCTTGGGTGAAGCGGATGCGCAGGGGTGTGCCGGGGCAGGGAATGGTTGCCTCGGCCTGGAGCGCTTGCGGATCGATGATGGTGATGCTGCCCGCGTTCTGGTTCGCGACCCAGAGGCGGCTGCCGTCCGGCGTGAAGGCCATGCCCTCGCAGCCTGCTTCGCAGGGGACCTGGGCCAGCAGGCTGCCGCTGGCGCGCTCGATGACCGAGACATTCTGCGATTCGATGTTGGCCGTGTAGAGCCGCGCGCCGTCGGGCGAGACCACGACCATGTGTGAAATCTTGCCTTGCGTCGGGATGCCGCGCTTGACCTCATTGGTCTCCGTGCTGATCTCGACTACGTGGCCGCTCTGACCCGCGGTGAAATAGACAAATTTGCCATCCGGTGCCATGGCGGCGCTGTGGATACGGGCGAACTCGCCCGTGGGAATTTGCGTGACATGCTTCTTCTCGACCAGGTCGATCAACGACACCGTATTTCCCGGTTCGGCGTAGTTGGAGATGTAGGCGAAGCGCCGGTCCGGGGTAACCGCGATTTCGTGCGGGTCGTGGCCAGTGGCTACGCGCGCAAATTCGTGGAGCGTGACCGGGTCAAGGAAGGACATCGTGTCCTCGTGCTTGTTCACCACAAGCAGCGCGAGTTCCGGCTGGACCGGCGGCACAGGGCTAAAACTGAGGCTCCGCAGGGGCTGGCCTTGCCGATCGCTGAGGCGCAGGACAAAGCCCCAATTGCCCGTACCGTTGCAGACTTTCACCAGGATGGGCATGGTTCCCGCGGGGAGCGCGATGTCCACCACGTCGCGATCCAGCACCGCCGTACCTTCGCCCGTGTGTTCGTAGACGAGGGTTCCGCCGAGCCACACCTTGCCGCTGTCGTTGGTACCCACGCGCAATTGCGCTTCGCACGCTGCCGGCGCCGTGACCCAGCACACCGCGTAGGCGCACAGATTGTCTGAGGGTTGAAATGCCGCTTTGAAGTCCACCGAGGCCCTCTCGGGCTGGCCGCGATACTCGCGCCAGCGCGCCTTGGCGTCCCCGCTCCCGTAGACGCCGTTCAGATCGATCTTCTGTTCCGGCGGATACACCATGCCATGGCCCCGGCTTTCCTCATTGGGGAAGGGCCCGATGACCATCCAATTCGTCACCGTGGCGAACTGTTCCTGCAAGTCGCTCGGCTCGCCACGCAAGTAGGCCAGCGCCATGTCCCACGAGTGTTGTGTGCGCACGGGTTCCGTTTCGGCCAGAGGCATCGGCTCGATGCGCGGCACGTCGTTCGGCCCGGCGAAAACGGGCACGGGCACCACGCCCAGTTCCTGGGAATAGTCAGCGTCTTCGAGCGCGCGAACGCGTTTGGCCAGATCGAGGTAGGGCTGCGACGTGATGATTTCCCGCCGCGGCACGACGTTGATGTAGTTGAGGAAGGCCTCTTCGCCTTCGTGCGCGCCGAGATTGCGGCCGAGCAGTTGTTCGCGCGAATTGTGGCTGTAGACCCAGTTGTAGCGCGGCGAAACCATGAGCGAGGCCGCGAAGGCCTGCTGGAATTGCTCCTGCGTCATGCCGGCGTCGTGCACGTCCTGGTAGTTGAAGCCGAGCGGCCACACGCCCGCGGCGATCGTGCAATGTTCCTTCCAATATGCTTTGGCGGGCTCGCTGAGGATGCGTTGAAAGAGTTGGTTGATGCCCCAGGCATGTGCATAGACATAGCGGATGTTCGCGTTGCGGTAGGTGTGTTCGAGACAGTAATGGACGCCGCCCGGCGCATTCAGGCGCGCCGCCTCTTCAATCCAGGCCGCGTGAATGATCGTGCCGAGGCTGAAGCCTTCCTCGGGAAACGTAAGCAGGACCATCTCCGGCCACTCGGCATACATGAAGCGGATGGCCTTGCCCATGCGGTCGCGCACGCGGGCGGCCAGGTCGGCGCGCTTGTAGTTGGCGTAGGTATAACCTGGCCAGTCGTAGCTGTATTGGTCGCCGATATATTCGATGTCGAGCGCAATCCCCGTGCAGCCGGTGCGCTGGGCAAAGAGAGCAAACTGGCGAAAATTCTGGTACAGCGCCTGAAATTGCAGGTCGTTGCTCCAGTCAAGCGTGCGATCGAAGGCAATCTTCAGATAGGTCTCGGCGCCCGCAGCCTTGCAGACCTTGTTTGCCTCGATGCACTTGGCGTAGGTCGCGTCCGCGTAGCCGATTGTCCAGGGCTCGCCGTCGGTGGCCCAGATGTCACTGGACCAATCGCGGGCGACGTTGTCGAGAAAAAAGGCCGTGACGCCGCGCTGGACCCAGGCCGCGGCGTCCTTGATCAGTTCCTCCGGCCCGGCACTGAACAGGATGGTGCGCGGCAGCGGCAGATCTTCGCTGTGCCCATAACTGAGGCCGGGCTCGTCCTGCTCCGGATCAAACCTGCCGGGCGCCAGTGCGGGAGCAGGTGGCGCCGCAAGGGTTTCAGACGCTTCCGCGGGTGCAACTTCCGCCTCTCCGGCGGCGCCTTGAAAGGTTATTTCGGGCGAGGCTTCGGCGCGCTCATCGATTTTTTTTAAGGGGGCCAGCTCGACCTTGCGTACAAACAGTTCCGCGCCTTCAGACTGGATCTGGATGCGCCCGCGTGCTGGGGCACAGTCCAGGGCCCGATTCACCAGGACGCCGTTCAGGTTGACGGTGATTGTTTTAGCGTCCGCGATGATCTCATAAACGTTCCACTCTCCCGCGGGCTTCTCGACATCTTTCGCGCCCCGAAATCCCTTAATGTCCGTCCAGGCAGGATCGCGTCCCCACCAATTGATGCGCCCAGTGGTAATGGTGGCGGGATTGCCTTCCGGCGCGAACACGTGCGAGGTCCCCTGCATCTCCGGTGCGACGGGACAGGTCACGAAGAACTTGTCCGTGTCATCTCCGACGACGATGAAATCGCCGGTGCCGCCTTCAATGACCTGACATTCGATGGAGTGCATCCAGATGCCGCTGTAGCCGCCGTCCTCCCCAACGCTGTGGATCAGCACGCCGCTGTCGCGGGCGGCCTTCTCGCGGTTGGCCCATGTCTTTTCGCCCCACTTGAATTCAACGACGAGCCGGAAGTTCTCAAACTCCTCGTTGGTGGTGATGCAGCCCCATTCCTCGCCGGTGATGTGGATCATGCCGTCTTTCACGCCAAAGACACCTTTGGGATCGGTGTCGCGGCCCCTATCTTTGATGAAGGTGTACCAGCCTTCCAAGTCCTTCCCATTGAAGAGGGAAACTGCCGGCTCTTGCGTTCCGGCCACGGAACACGCACCCAGGGCCGCCGCAATGAAAGCAATGACAATCCTTTTTCCCATGTTTCCCTCCGAAGGAAAGTAAAGGACACCAGGGACCAAAGGAACAGTAGAGGAAAGAGAGTATAGCATCGTGGCGGTGGTGCCGGGAATCGCCGTTGCGGTATGCTTAGCGCCAGTTATTTGGCAGTACCGGGGAAGCAAATCGTGCCGGATTTAGTGCTGAGATCAGTGCAGAGCGACGAAGAATTGCACCGGGCCACGGACCTGATGGCGAAGTGCCATGAGCCGGTGTATTTTGAGTCGATGCGCTGGCTCCAGACCTTCGCCAACGGCTACCCGGGCTTTCTGCGGGAGCACACGCGCATCGCCTTGAGTGACGGCGAACTGGCGGGTGCGTTGCGGCTGTCTACGGACACGGTCCGCATTGGTGAAGCCCGCCTGAAGATGGGCGGATTCGGCTGGGTGACGACCGATCCGCGGCACCGCCACAAGGGCGTGGCGCGCGAGCTGATGTGCGACACGCTGCGCTACATGGCCCAGCACCACTACCATGTGTCCATGCTGTTCGGCATTCCCAACTTCTACCATCGCTTTGGGTTCACCTCCTCGCTGGCGGAATACTCGACCAGTGTGGACACGTTCGAGGCCTCGACCGCCCGCCACAATGGCTATCGCGTGCGGGAGGCCAAACCCGGGGACATTCCCGCTATCCAGAAGATGCACCACGCACACGACGCGGACGTCTCCTGCTCGCTGGTGCGGAGCCGGGCACACATCACCAACCGCTGGGACCGGTGGAAACCCGTGTCGGTCCTGACCGACGAGAACGGGAAAGTTATCGCCTATTCTCTGCCGCGCCGGGGCCGGGATGAGTTTCAGGTGATCGAGGTGGGCGTCGCGGGGCCGCAGGCCTGCGGTGCTCTACTCCACGCGTGCAGCCAGGCGGCGCTCGAGGAGTGCGCGCCGCGCATCATCTTCATGGCGCCCCCCTGCCACCCCTTTGTCCGCTATCTGTTGCAGTTCAAGTCGAGCCATGAGATGCGCATCCAGCGCGACGAGGGTGGCATGATGGCCTTTGTCGATCTGGGCGAAACGCTCGAATCCATGATTCCGGAATGGGAGAGCACACTGATGCGTAACGTCGCGCGGGACCATCACGTCGAAGTGACATTGCTCGTGGACCGCAAACCGTTCCGGGTCCGTTCGCATCGCGGCGCGGTGGACGTGACGCCCAACAGCGGCGCCAACAAAGTCAGCCTGACCGAGGCGGAGTTAATGCACCTCATCACAGGCTACCGCTATCTCGAGGAAATCCTGTCGCGCCAGCGCCGTATCCTCAGCCCCGAAGCGCGCGATCTCCTGGCCGCCATGTTCCCGAAGCGCACTGCCTATGTCTGGCGGCAGGACCGGTTCTAGGGCGGGAAATATAGGACCTATAAGACGTATAAGACCCATTGTGCCGCGGGCAGGGTGTCCTTGCATCGTGCTATGATCGAAAAAATGGAGGATCTCCAGCCTATGGCGCTGGATACTGGTAGCTGGCGGGAGATTATCGAGGACGTTTCCACGCTTGTGAAGCAGGCCGGGGGGCGTTCGGGGAAACTCGAGCTTTCCCCGGAAGTTGCCACGCTGATCGAACACCTGTGTACCACCGCAGCCGACGAGAACGACGCCGCGTTGCGGCAGTTGGCGGTCGAGGTGGCGGCGTGCCAGAAATGCAGCCTGTGCCAGACGCGGAAACAGACGGTGTTTGGCGTGGGTAATCCGCACGCGGACCTTGTCTTTGTCGGCGAAGCGCCGGGCGAAGAGGAAGATCGGCAGGGGGAACCGTTTGTCGGACGGGCCGGCCAACTGCTGACGGACATCATCGAAAAAGGCATGAAATTGCGCCGGGAAGACGTGTACATCTGCAATGTCCTGAAATGCCGCCCGCCGGGAAACCGCGATCCGAACCCAGAAGAGGTCCACCACTGCGAGCCGTACCTGCTGCGGCAACTGGCCCTCATCCAACCGAAGGTCATCTGCGCGCTGGGGCGCCATGCCGCGCACACGCTGCTGAAGTCCGACGAAAGCACGGGCCGTTTGCGCGGGCGCTGGCATAACTACCACGGCATCCCGCTGCGCGTTACCTATCATCCGGCCTACCTGCTGCGCAGTCCCGGTGAAAAAGCCAAGACCTGGGAGGACATCAAGGAGGTGATGAAGTTGCTGGCCGGCGCGCCGCCACAGCAGTGACGGCAACAGCCATGTCGCCACACATCTCCTCCACCGCCTCACTCCCGGAACTGCCGGCGGAATCCGCCCCTGCACCACCCCGGCGGGTCCGTTGGCACGAATCGCTGATCTTCCGGATCATGGTGCTGTGTGTCGTCTTGGTCCTCTGTTTGCTGGGCATGGTGGGCGCCTTGACCCAGTATTACATCAGCGAGAGCGTTCAGGAAATGGAGCATCACGCCGAAGAAATCGCGCAGGAAGTGGCCGCCACGCTGGCGCAACAGCCCGACATCTCCGACGAGGCACTGTCCCAGCAGATTCAACAGACGTATGGATACCGGGCGGAATTCCGCACCGACGACCAAACGCTGAGCACTACGGTGCATCTTGAATTCCCGAAAGGAGGGACCCTCTCGCGGACGGCGGTTGTCCCCATCGATGAACACATCACGATGATCCTCCGCGCGACCACGGCCGCCCAGGTGGAGATTGTGCGCGCGCTCAAGAACCGCTACATGGCAACGCTGCTCGCGGTCTTCTTGCTCACGATTGTACTGATGGTGTTTCTCATCGCCCGGGCCTTGCGCCCCTTGCGCGATCTCTCCACGTCCATCTCGGGGATTTCTGCCGGCGAACTGCGCCCGGTGAGTACGCGTCAGGCCACCGGCGAGGTCCGCGCACTGGAGGAATCGTTCAACCAGATGGTGGATTCGCTGCGAGAGAAGGAAGTGATGGAGAAGAAACTGCGCCAGGCGCAACGCTTGAGCGCGCTCGGCAATCTCGCGGCCGGTGTCGCGCATGACGTGCGTAATCCCCTGAACGCAATCAAACTTCTGAGCAGCCACGCCCTCGACACGCTCGAGGGCGAATCGCCCGCCGCCCGCCCCTTGCGCACCATCCGCGAGGAGGTGGACCGCCTTGAAGATATTGTCTCCAGTTTCTTGTCGCTGGCAAAAGAGCGCGAAATTCTGCTGGAACCCTGCAAGATCGACACGTTGCTCCTCGAATGCGTGCGTCTCTTCAAGCAAGAGGCTGAGGCGCGCCAGGTACGGCTCAGCCACGAATTGCGCGCCGGGGACGCGCGCCTCATGCTTGATCCCAAGCAATTCACGCGCGCCGTCCTCAACATCCTCCTGAACGCCTTGGAGGCCTGCCCGCCGGGCGGCCGCGTGCGCCTGCTTTCGCGCGTCACCGAACGTACTTGCGAGATTGAAATCCGTGATGACGGCCCCGGCATGAGCAAGGAAGCTCTCGAACGGGTATTCGACCCCTACTACACGACCAAGCCGGGCGGAACGGGGTTGGGACTGTCCATCACTCGTGGTATTGTGGAAGAACACGGGGGCGCCATCGAGATAACGTGCACCGAAGGGCAGGGTTGCCAGGTCCTGGTGGGCTTGCCGCTGGAAAAAACTAGAGCGTAAAGGGGAACAGGGCTGGAAGCCCCGGCTACGGCATGAAAAACAAGATTCTCGTTACTGAAGACGATCAGGTACAGCGCGAAATCATCACGGACATCCTGCGTCTCGCGGGGAACGAGGTGCGTTCTAGCGCGAGCGCTGAGGAAGCGTTGGCCGTGCTGCGCGAAGATGATTTCGAAGTCCTCCTGACGGACATGAAAATGCCGGGAATGGACGGGCTGGAGTTGTTGCGTCAGGCCAAGCGGCTGCGGGCGGATCTGGAGGTTGTAGTGATGACGGCGCACGCCTCCGTCAAGACGGCCGTTACGGCCATCCGTGAAGGCGCGGCCGATTATCTCGAAAAGCCTTTTGACAAGGACGAGTTGATTCTGGTCGTCAATCGCACGCTCGAACGCCGCGAACTTCGCCACCAGAACCGGCAACTGCGCGAACTGGTTACGGAAGCGGTCTCTCTGGGCAACATCGTGGGGGAAAGCCCCGCCATGCAGCGGGTCTTCGAGCGGGTCCAGCGCGCCATCCGCGTCAACAGCACCGTCATGATCCTCGGCGAATCCGGCACGGGCAAGGAACTGATCGCCCGTCACATCCATTTTGCCGGGCCGCGCCAGAACAAGTCATTTATCGTCGTCAACTGTGCCGCCATCCCCGAAAACCTCGTTGAGAGCGAACTCTTCGGACATGAGAAAGGCGCCTTCACCGGCGCCGATGCGAGCCGTCCCGGCAAGTTTGAAGCGGCCGATGGCGGCACCATCTTCCTCGATGAAATCGGCGACATGCGCCTCGAAAGCCAGGCCAAGCTGCTCCGAGTACTACAAGATGGCACCGTGGAACGTGTCGGCTCCATCAGACCACGCCAGGTGGACGTGCGCGTCATCGTCGCCACGAACCGTGATCTGAGAGACGCCGTTGCCGAGGGCGAATTTCGCGAGGACTTGTATTTTCGCCTGGAAGTCTTGCCGATTGCGCTGCCGCCGTTGCGCGAACGCATGCAGGACCTCCCGATGCTCATTGGCCATTTCCGCGACAAGCTGGCGAAGAAGCTCGGCATCAAGGCACCGGCGCTCTCGCCGGACGTACTCGACGCCTTTCGCCGCTACCGCTGGCCAGGGAATGTTCGGGAACTCGAGCATACTCTGGAACAAGTGTTCGTGCTCAGCGAAGGCGAAATTGTGACCACGGCGGACCTGCCTGAAAAGCTGCGCTCGCGTGAGCAGGCCTCCGCGGAGTACTCACTGCCGCCCGCGGGGGTCGTCCTCGAAGAGCTTGAACAGGAGCTCATCCGGCAGGCGCTCGAACGCTCCGGCGGGAGCATCAAAGAGGCGGCCCCCCTCCTCGGCCTTACGTACAAAACACTCCAGTATCGGCTCAAGAAACACGAAATTGACCGCAAGAACCCAGAGGTATAGGCGCGCATGCTTACGGTGATCCAATTGCCCCCACTGCCGTTGGAGAAGTCAGTACTGTTGAGTGTATCCTGACTTCGAGGAGTTGAATCATGGGAATAACCTACATAAAGGCAAGAGTCATCAATCCTGCGAAGCCGGCCAAGACATCCCTGTTCAAATTCCTGGTGGATTCCGGCGCCGTGTACACGCTAATACCGGAAGCGGATTTGGCAGGCTTGGGCATCAAGCCCAGCTCGGAGCGCGAATTCATCCTGGCCAATGGCGAAGTGGTAGTCCGGCCAGTTGGTAACGCGTTCTTTGAATATCAAGGCATTACGGGGGCGGCGCCCGTTGTTTTTGGCGAGGGCGATGTATACCTGTTGGGGGCCACCACCCTCGAAGCCTGGGGAGTCATTCTCGATCCCCTTCGCCGCGAGTTGAAACCCCTCCCCATGTCGCTCATGTAACACTGGGTGCGTTCGCCTTCTCTGGATCCCGTTCTTGCAGTCCGGATTTTCCTGGGCGTAGGATAGTAACTGTGCAAGCTCGGGGTGGGAGCAACCATGGCCAAGGTGAAGTGTCCGCAGTGCTTTTTTGTGAACCCTGATGGACAGGCGCAGTGTATCCAGTGCCGGACGCCGCTGCCGAAAGTGAGAATTGGGGTCCAGCCCGAGCCGCCCCCACCCAGCGCCGATGCCGCCAATGTCATCCAACTCCAGCGCGGCCAAGTCATTGCCCGGCGCTACACCGTGGCCAGTCTGATCGGGCGCGGCGGCATGGGCTGCATTTACAAGGTCCACGACAATATTCTCGGCGAGGACGTGGCCCTCAAGACACTCCTGCCCCAGTTCGTACGCGACAAGATCGTCGTCGAGCGTTTCTTTAATGAGGCCCGCATCGCGCGGCGGCTGGCGCATCCCAACATCGTCCGCGTGCACGACATCGGGAGCGCGGAGAACTTCGTCTACATTTCGATGGAGTTCATCAAGGGCCATTCGTTGCGCGGCATCCTCGAAAAACTGCCCCCCGGACAGCGTCTGCCCATCCTGGAAACCTTGCGCATTCTGGACCAATTGTGCGCCTCCCTCGAGTATGCGCACCAATTCACGATCCATCGGGACATCAAGCCCGAGAACGTCATGCTGGATGATGCGTCCGGCAGTGTGAAATTGATGGACTTCGGCATCTCGAAGCTCATGGCCAATACGCAGCTCACCGGCGCCTCCATGGTGATGGGCACGCCCTATTACATGAGTCCCGAGCAGTTGCGCAACAGCCGCGACGTGGATGCGCGGGCTGACATTTTCAGCATTGGCGTCATGCTCTACGAAATCTTGACGGGCAACATGCCAACGGGCGTGCCCCGACCCGCCTCGCAGATCGAGGAGGGCCTGCCGCCCTCGCTTGACGCCATCGTGGCGCGTTGCGTGGATCCCAATCCCGAGAAGCGCTTTGCCAACGCGACGGAACTGCGCGCGGCGCTGAAAAACATCCGCGATATCATGGAGGGCGAAACCACGGAGCGCAGGCCCAAGGTGGCCGCGCCCAGCCTGGCTGCCTGGCCGCTGCAGAAGGTCGCGGGCGCAACCCTGGCCGTGGTGCTTCTAGCCTTCGCGGCCGTGGGCCTGTACGGCCTCGAGTCGCGACGGCAGCGCCTCGCCTCCGGCGCCGAAAACGCCCCCCTGTCCATCGACACCGCCACGCCGGTTCTGGAGCGTTACCAGCGCCTCGAGGAACTGCTCGCGGAGGTCGAAGCCAAGGTCGGTAAACTGGAAAAATCCGAGGCGATGTCAGACGTTTTCGAACGCGGCAAGGAATTGCGCGCGCAGGCCAAAGGGGTCGCGGCGGAAGAGCCGGAACGCGCCCTGCAGACTGCCCGCGAAGCCTTGCAGTTCCTTCTCGCGCCGCGCATGGCGCCCGAGGACATGGCCTTTGTGCCACCCGATGCCTCTGCCTCCAACACTCCGGATGCCGGCGCGTTTTTCATGGACCTGCGCGAGGTGACGGTCAAAGAGTTCTGGGACTTCTGCCAAAAAGAGGCCTGGCGCTTCCCGGCGCAGGTCAGTAATTGGGAGCCCGAGATGCCGGTGGCGTACGTCTCCAATTTTGATGCGCGCGCCTATGCGGCCGCCCAAGGCAAGCTCTTGCCCACTCCCGCCCAATGGCTGCGCGCCACGTATGACGACGAAGACCGGCTCTGGCAACCCCCGGGCGCCAACATACAGAGTGGCAGTCCCCTGCCGTTGCCGGTGGGCACCACTGCCGAGGACACGGCCCCCAATGGCTGCCTTGACTTAACAGGGAACATCGCGGAGTGGACACGGCCCGCCCAAACGGTGCCGGAAGCAGGGTCCGATTCGGCCGCGCTTTTCGGTAAACCGATGGAAATCAGGGGGGGAGATTTTCTGCATGGCGCGGAAACCTTCTCCCAAACGCGCACGGCGTCCTTTGAAGCCACGGAACCGTACATCGGGTTTCGCTGCGTGTTGCCCATTCCGACGAATGAAGCGGGCGCGAGATACGTGCTCGCGAACTTAGGCTAGGTGGAAGAATACGTGAAAACGGGGCCAATTCAGGCCCCCCACATTGACACGATCAAAGCGAATTTACTACCATTCGTGGGAGAGCGGCAACAACCGGCCACGCCAAGAAAGAGTTTTGAATCATGGACATGGTAGTCTGTCCACACTGCAAGAACCATCGCTTGGTGACCAGCCGCGTACCCAAGGATGTGATTGTAGTCATGCCGTGCCCATCGTGCCATGAATTGGCCGTCGTCTTTAGAAACCGTGTCATCCCACTCAACCGGCGTGTCTTGGAGCGGGGTACTTTCGACGAACGAAAGAACCATCTGGCCGAAGTCATCGCCCACTTTCTTGAAGCCGGCATTTTCCCCTTTGGTTTCGGTGAGGATGGCGCGGAAATGCCCTTTGGCATGGACACCCGCCCCGGCGCGGCCGATCAGGAAGACCAGACTGATCCCATCAGCGAAGAGGAAATGGATCGTTTCACCCGGATCGAGCTCAAACGTCTCGACAACCCCGCCTATTTCAAACGCCACTTCGGCTGAAGTGTTCCAGGCCGTTCCTGAGATGCACTCCGCCGGGAAGCGTTTCCCCCTTCAGTCAATCTACTCCTCGATCGCAAATTCGTACGCGACCGGCGCTGCTTCCACGCCAGCGACCGTCGTTGCGCCCACGGTCACGAAAATCCGCCCACCCACCGGCCATGCTGAGCGCGGCGATACATGCACCCAGACATCGCGCAGATCGTCACCGGCTGCGCACTCCCACGTGGCGTCCGCTTGAATGGATGAGGGTGCAAGCAACGTCCAGATGGAATCAGGATCAAGCGGCGTGTCCGCGCGGAGACGCAGAGAGAGAACGCTTGACGCATGGGCAAGCTGCGCACCGCCGGCTGACAATTCGGCCGGATAGACCAACTCCAACATTTCAGGCTCCAGCTTGATGGACGTCACTCCAGTCTTTGGCGGGAAGGTCAACTCCTGCAACAGTGCGCCACGAGCGTTTGGCGCCACGGACGGGCCGCGGCGTTGGGCCCGCTCCCGCTGCCGGCTGGTGGCCTCTGCCGGTCCGTTGGGGAACACGATGGTCTTTGAAAGAACGCCAATCCTCACTGGGCCACTCGTGGCCACGAGCCGGACCTCTTTGCTAAATGTGCCTGTTTCCGAAGTAGTACCTGCCGCCAGGTTGATCGTGCCGCCACTCGCCACCGCCTCCACAGCCTCGGTGAGTGTGTTGAAGGGCTGCGCTTCCGTTCCTGATTCCGTCCCCACATAGGCGAAATCCACCCACACGGAATCCGGCGCGCCTGGCTGGATCGAGCCGGACTGCCCCGCAAAGTTGGTGGGGCTGTTCACCTGAGACGCCAACGAGGCATTCATCGAATTCACACCGTCGGTGGGCAGAACGCCGCTGCCAAAGGTCAGCAAATCCACATCGGCGAAATTGAGCGTATCGCCATTGATGGAGAAGAAATTCGCAGGGATCGTGTAGTCCGCCGTCACTCCTCCCGCCAGGCTGCCAAAACCTGCCGTCGCCATCAGAAAGAATTTATCGGCGGTCGTTGAACTCGGCAAATCGGATGGATACGTAAACGTGTTTGCGTTGGTTTCAAAGGTGTGGCCCGTCAAGAATTCCTGGTCATCGAAGCTGGAACCCTCCCGCAGTTCGATGAATTGCACGGAGCCGTCCGCGTTGGAATAGACCTCGTTGATGCCCCAGGTATGAAAGGCGGCGTTTGCCGGGGCGGGCAACACACCGAGGGCCAGAGAGAATACTATTCCTGGTACGCACGACACACCACGCAGCCCAACCATGATGCACGCCTCCATCTGGCCGGAATCCTGTCTCTGTCCCAAGGGGCGTCCAATGAATTCACCGCCTTGTCCCGTCCATGTCACAAATCCGCTTGTCTCACCCCACGCATCGGCCCGCGGCCAGGAAATTTTCGGGCGCGTTCGGATGGTTATATAGGCGGCGTACCTGCCTGAAATTCCATTCAGCGGTTGATTGCGCCGCAAGTTCCTGATACAGTACCGGGTTTTCCACAATCCATCTAGAAATGGCACGGTGAATTTGCCGCGCCCTGATAAGGAAATGAAACGTGCCCACCTATTCCTACGAATGCAAAAAGTGCGGCAATGCCTTTGAAGTGTTTCACGGCATGAATGAAGCCCCCCGGGTCAAGTGCGGGGAATGTGGCGGCCTGTCCCGAAAGCTGATTGGTACGGGCGCGGGCATTATCTTCAAAGGCTCCGGTTTTTATGAAACCGACTATAAGAAGAAACCAGGCGGCCCCGGCAAAGACTCGAAGGAACCCAAGGCGGAGAGCAGCGCCGGAAACGGCAAGTCCACCAGCGATACCACTGCCAAGAAGCCCGAGAAGGCGGCCCCCGCCGCGAACTGACACAACACCGTTGTTTGGGCGGGAGGCCCGGCACGATGTGCATGGGGACGCAAAAGGGAGGGGGATCGTTTTTCTTTGAGCGTATCTCGCAACGGCGAAGGGAGAAATAAGTATGAGCGCAGCAGTCGAGGCAGCGCCTGGGGCCACCGAAAGGATCAAGGCCCTCAACGACCAGTACATCATCAACACCTACGGCGCGCGCAAGATTGCCCTCGTTCGTGGCGAAGGGACCCATCTCTGGGGTGTGGACGGCAGGGAATACCTCGACCTTTTCGCCGGTATCGCCGTCTGCAATCTGGGCCATTGCCATCCTGCCGTCACGGAAGCCATCCGCGAACAGGCGGGCAAGCTGCTGCACGTCTCTAACCTGTATTATATCGAGCCGCAAGTTGAACTGGCCGAATTGCTTGCGCAGGTTTGTTTTGCGGATCGCTGGTTCTTCTGCAATAGCGGCGCCGAGGCGAACGAAGCCGCCCTCAAGCTCGCGCGGCGCTATTGGGATCAGAAAGGCACGCCCAAACCCCTGGTCGTCGCGGCCGAGCAGTCTTTCCACGGCCGCACCTTCGGGGCTTTGACGGCTACCGGGCAGCCCAAATACCACCAGGGTTTCGCGCCGCTCCTTCCCGGAATCAGCCACATCCCCTACAACGATATCGCCGCGCTCGAGGCAGCGCTGACGCCGGAAGTCGGAGCAGTGCTCTTGGAACCGTTGCAGGGTGAAGGCGGCGTGCGAGTACCCGAGACCGCTTATTGGCGGCAAGTACGCGATTTGTGCGACCGGCGTGGGGTGCTGCTGATCCTTAATGAAGTGCAAACAGGACTCGGGCGGACTGGGCCGCTTTTTGCCCACCAAGGCTACGGCATTACGCCGGACATTATGACGCTGGCGAAGGGTCTGGCCAATGGCGTCCCGATGGGCGCGCTCGGCTGCACCGAAGAGGTGGCCAGCGGGTTTGCCCCGGGGACGCACGCGAGCACCTTCGGCGGCAATCCGCTCAGCAGCGCCGCCGCGCTGGCGACTCTCAAGGCCCTGACGGCGCCCGGCTTCCTTGAACATGCCGCGGCCATGGGCGAATACTTTCGGGAGAGACTACGTGGCCTTGCCTCACGGTTCGAGTGCATCGTTGAAGTCCGTGGGCGCGGCCTGATGATTGGCATCGAATTCCGCGAGCCGGTCGCGCCGCTCATCGAGCGCATGATCGCGGCGGGGATCATTTGCGGCCCCGCCGGGCCAAATGTGCTGCGTTTCCTGCCCCCGCTGATTGTCGAGGAACACGAAGTAGACCAGGGTGTCGCGGTGTTGGAGCAGTGCCTGGGAGACCTCGAATGGTAGGCGATTTCATTTGTCTCTCCGATTTCAGCGCGGAGGAGCTGTTGCATCTGCTCGACTTTGCGGACGAAATCAAACGGCGGCAGCGCGGCGGGATTCCGCATCGGATCCTTGAGGGCAAGACCCTGGCCATGATCTTTGAGAAGCCGAGTCTCCGCACCCGCGTCACTTTTCAGACGGGCATGTTCCAGCTTGGGGGACAGTCCATTTTGATCGAGACCCGCTTGGGTAAACGTGAATCCGTGCCGGATGTGGCGCGCAACCTTGACCGCTGGGTCGATGGGATCATGGCGCGCACCTTCCAGCACGAGCATGTGCTTGAACTCGCCCAATACGCACGCGTGCCGGTCATTAATGCGCTGACCGACAAACTGCACCCGTGCCAGATACTCGCCGACGTCCAGACGCTGCGCGAGCACAAAGGTCCCGGCCTGAGTGGGATCAAGGTCGCCTTTGTCGGCGACGGCAACAATGTCTTCAATTCCTGGGCCACCTTTGCCGCGCGCATTCCCATCCAGCTCACCTTGGTGTGTCCCCCGGGCTATGAAGGCGACATTTCCATCGTCGCCCAGGCCCAGCGCGAAACCCAAGGCAGCATTGAAATTACCAACGACGTGGCGGCCGGTCTGCGTGGCGCCGACGCCGTCTACACCGACGTTTGGACCAGTATGGGACAGGAAGAAGAAGCGGCCGCGCGCACGAAGGCTTTTGCGTCCTATCAAGTCAACGGCCAACTGATGGCGCTCGCGAAACCTGATGCGGTCTTCATGCATTGCCTCCCCGCACACCGCGGCGAAGAAGTGACGGATGAAGTCATGGACAGCCCCAACTCGATTGTCTTCGATCAGGCGGAAAACAGGCTCCACGCTCAGAAAGCGGTGTTGGCAACCCTTATGCGCTAAGGAATGGCTCCATGATGAAGCTCCCGGCCCGCATCAATCTGCGCCGCATGGTCCAGTTTTCAGAAGGGGTCGTGGTCCCGCTGGTCGCGGTCATTTCTCTGGCCATCAGCGCCTACCTCGGCAGTAAATCCATCACCATCTCCCAGGATATTGCCGTCGCGCAAACGCAATTGGCCGAAAGCCAACTGCGGCTGGCCGAAAAGCAGTTCCAGGTCAGCCAGGAAGCGGAAGAGCGCGAATACGCCGAGAAACTGGTGCAGGCTTGCTCCGGGCTTGCACCTGATGATCTCTTTGAACATTTCCATGCCCTCCTCGAGCGCGACCCCCAGGTCAAGCGGCCCATCGCACTGATTGCGCGAATCTATCCCGCCCCTCATGGCGAAGCGGCTGACCGGGCGCTTCGTGAACTCAGCAACCGGCGCCTGGCGCAGGCACGTCAGCATCTGCGGGGCCTGCCCGCGGCGGAACAACGCGTGTACCTCGAGCACCTGATGGACGAATCGGAGCAAGCGAGGGAAGTGGTGATGGAAGTCGCGCTAAGTGAAGATGATGCCGAACTTCAGACTGTCGCGCAGGCGGTGCTTGACACCGATTTCGACAAGGTACTTTTGGCCCTGCAAGATGGTCCCCTTAAGCGCGATGACCGGGAACGATTGACGGTCTTCTATGCGACTCGGCCAGACTTCATCGACCGCCTGACGGCCCTGTGCGATAGTGAGCTGCTCAGCAAAGCGGCCAACGACGAACGCAGTAGATGCTTGCTCAATGCAATCGATGTGCTCCTCGGTCTTGATATGCAGGTGCTCAAACTACATCAACAACAAATTGAGGACTGGATGGAGGGACTCAAGGATCAAGCCGGGGGGACAGTGGGCGGCTACCTGCAGCAACTCGAGCGGAAGTTGTAGTGGCGTTCATGGCACGTAGTCAATAAGCTGGATCCATCAATCGGAGTGCATGCGGGGTGGACGCAACAGAGTTGAAACAAAGATACGAAGAGGTCCGCGCGCTCTTCGGGCAACGGCAGTATCCGCAAGCCCTCCAGTCACTGCAACTCCTTTTGTGGGAGTTCTCGGACAACCAGGACTTGCTCTACAGCAAGGCCCTGGCGCTCGAAGCGCTCCAACGCTACGCCGAAGCCCTGGAAGTGTGCGAGATTGCCCTGGCGCGCGCGGACACGGATCGTTTCCATGCGCTGCATGGGCGGACTGGGGCCCGGCTCGAAGCCGCGAAAGCCGCTCCCCCGCGCGAGCCCATTGATCCGGTGAAACTGCTGGAACAACTCAAGGCGGATACGCCCCAGGAAAATCCGCTGGCCTTCTTCAACAACCGCTTCGCCTATCTTATCGTCTTCATGATGCTCTTTCTCATGCTCGTCGCGGTTGGCCCCCTGGTCTACTGGCACTTCTTCGGCCTGCGCCTGCCGTGATGGAAAGCATAAGAGCGGGCAGTCTGGTAAAGCGTACCAGACTACCCGCCCAGAAAGGAGCCGCTTCATCACCTGGGACGACACTCTCAAGCTTGATTGCTTGAGGGTGCCACGCCCGTTTCCTTAGCTCTTTGTTCTCAGTTTCGCGTCAAACCAGTCGGC
>JACPGD010000121.1:0-534 GCA_016182645.1 Candidatus Hydrogenedentota bacterium
ATAGACTCTGAAATCTGGATCTTCGGCAGGTGGAGCATCATCTTCTGAAAGGTTAATGGTCTGGCCGCTTCTTAAGGCCTTTCTATACTCGCCACCGCCAACTCCGCCCAACGACTTGAGAAGATAGGGTTGGCGATACTTAACTGTTGCGATGCTTTTGGCGTACCAAAGAATGAAATCTTGCGGAGTTGACAACAACTCGGCGGTGGACCCGCTCGACTTGGCGAATGAAATTTGGGCGC
The DNA here is from genome assembly GCA_016182645.1 of Candidatus Hydrogenedentota bacterium. Lineage (GTDB taxonomy): Bacteria > Hydrogenedentota > Hydrogenedentia > Hydrogenedentales > JACPGD01 > JACPGD01. The sequence goes on from JACPGD010000121.1 coordinate 243, forward strand.
AAAACTGACGGGAGCCGAAAAGCTCATCAAGAATATGGCGAACGCGATGGATGTTTTCATCACTAATCTGCACAAAAATGCTTCCCGTATCCGCCAGCAATTCCCGCGCAACGATGAGGCGGTCGCGGAGGTAGCTTAAATACGAGTGGATGCCGAGGTGCCAGGTGTCGCGGTAGGCCTTGACCATTTCCGGTTCGCGGGTGAGGTCCTGTTCCTTGTCTTTCACGTCGCGGCGGCCGACTTCCGGCTGGAAATTCGAGGCGAACTTGATGCCGTACGGCGGGTCCATGTA
>JACPGD010000121.1:591-1059 GCA_016182645.1 Candidatus Hydrogenedentota bacterium
GGCCTCGTGGTACTGCTGCTGCGGATCGGCGAACAGATCGCGCTGCGCGTCCTGCCGCGCCGCCACCTGAAGAATCGCCCGCGCACTCACGCGCTCATGGATGTGCAGCGCCACCGGGTCCACCTGGAACCCGCGCCGGTCCTGCTCGAGTTTCTGCGCCCACTCGAGCCACGGCTCCTGCACGCGCAGCGCCACCGCCAGCGTCTCCGCTTCCTCCGCCGTCAGCGCGCGCTTCCGCGCCGCGGCCAGCAATTCCGGCAGCGCGTCGGGTTTGCCCTCGGGATGAAAGCGAAGCGACGGCGCCCGGTGCGGATTGTAGGCATACTCCGCTTTCGGCAGCAGCGGCACCACGCCCTCCGCCGCGATCTTCGCCGGCGGATTGTTCTTCCGCGTCGCCTCGCTGTGCCGGTAGTTCTTGACCGACTCCCCGAGAGCCAACTGCCCCGCCGCCTCACCCTGCTTCTTCCG
>JACPGD010000121.1:1137-7247 GCA_016182645.1 Candidatus Hydrogenedentota bacterium
GCCCAGAACGCGCCTCATTCTAATAGCACGCCCAGCGTTTTCCAAGTTTCCTATCTAAGAAGGCTTCCAGCAAATCCAGTGTACCAGCTTCGCCGGTTTCTCTTCTTATCCACACTCGCGTCAACTGAGTACCCCTTGTTTCGCACGGTGCCTTTTCGCCCCAAACGACGGATACCGCACTTCTGTCAAGGGATTCCCCCTTGTTTCGCAACCGTAGAAGCGACGTCCCCGTCGCTGGTTCCGAAAGAGCTATCGGGCCGTCATTTGGTGGGAACAGCGGCGGGGACGTCGCTTCTACGGCTCCAGCACCGAGTAATCCACCGGCTGGTGCTGGCCATGTTCCAGGTGGCGGGCCAGAACGTAAAGATAGTCGCTGAGCCGGTTTATGAAGGGGAGGATATCGATCACCTCGAAGACGGGCTCGGCCTCGTTGAGGCGGACTATCTGGCGTTCGAGGTCGCGTGCAACGGTGGCGGTCACGTCGGCCTGGGCGGCGAGGGCGGTGGAGGCGCAGACGATAAAGGCCTTTGGCAAGTGCAGCGTGGCTTCGAGCCGGCTCTGTTCCGCTTCGAGGCGGCGCAGATGTTTCTGCCCAATAGTGTCCTTGCGATATTCCGGGTGCTTGTTGGTCGGGTCGTTGACCGCGGTGCCGATTAGAAAATAGGTGTGGAGCAGCCAGAACAGAAATTGGGCCAGTTCCTGCCGGTCCGGCAACTCGGAGTGGATCATTTGCAGCCGGAGTAGCGCGGTCTGCGCGCGCAACGCATCCACCGCGCCCGTGCATTCCAGGATGATGTGGCTCTTGGGAAAGATATCGCCCGCGAGAGTGCGGGTGGTCCCGCGGTCACCTTTCGTTGTCGTCACGCGTGATTTCATGACCCCTGCCTCCCTTGGATTCCATCTGCTCGGGAGGGCGAACGTACCCTCCAACCATTGCTACTTTAATTCAATACCGACGGGGCAGTGATCGGAGCCCATCACCTCGCAGGCGATCCAAGCACGCTTCACCCGGCGAATAAGGGCCTTATTGACGCAGTGGTAATCGATCCGCCAGCCGATATTGCGTGCGCGCGCCTGGGTCCGGAAAGTCCACCAGGAATAGTGCCCGGCCTCGCCCGGATGAAAATGCCGGAACGTGTCGACGAATCCCGCCGCCAGGAACTCCGCCATCGCGTCGCGTTCCTCCTTATAATACCCCGCATTGTTCTCGTTGTCTTTGGGCCGTGCGAGGTCGATGGCTTCATGGGCGATATTGAAGTCGCCGCAAAGGATGACGTTCTTGCCCTCTTCCACCAAGCCGCGCGCAAAATACCGGAGCGCGGTGACGAATTCCAGCTTGTAGGGCAGCCGTGCGCGTTGCGATTGGCTGTTCGGCCAGTAGCCATTGAGCACGGTGAAGTCCTTGTACTCGAGTACCTGGAGCCGGCCTTCGTCATCAAATTCGTCCACCCCGAGATTGGCCACCGCCAGCGGCTCCTTCTTCACATAAGCCGCCGTGCCACTGTATCCGCGCTTCTTTGCCGGGTTCCAGAGGCTCGTATAGCCTTTCGGCTGGAGCATCTTCTCGGGCAGATCTTCCGGTACGGCCCGGCTCTCCTGTAAGCACACAATGTCCGGCTGCTCCGCGTCGAGCCATTCAAAGAAGCCGCTCTTTTGAATCGCTCGGACACCGTTCACGTTCCAAGACAGAATTTTCGTCGCCATTTCGCCTCATTGATTCAGTGCAACGCTGAAGACAGGCTCAGACCGATTAGTCCGATCCGACTGATCGGTCCGACAAAGCCCCAGCCATAAACTGGGAGAGATCTTAGCCTAACCCGATCCACTGATTCACCGCGACGGCGGCGTCCTCACTATCACACCCAAAAAAGGCGGCCTGAAATTTATGGCCAGACAGGAGGTGTTACTGACAAGTACAGAGCATTGCCCCTCCCTTTAAGCGGAAAGACTGCAGGTTACCGCTTAATGTGAGTCAGCGGCTGGTGGGCCACCCCAGCCGCTGATTGACTTTGTGGGGCATCTCGACTGCTTCAATCTGAAGCAGATAGTTCCCGGCGTTTCAAATCCGAGCGTACTCGCGGCGCAGCCAAGAGCACTTCCTGTCCCAACCTCAGCCGCCTCAAACCTCTCTCCAACCAATACTTAAGTCAGCTTCGCACGTGAGGTCACACCGCTACTGAATCGAATGGCATGCTCTTTGCCTTTCCTTCTGCATCGTGCTTGGCAGCGGTGGCAAGCGGGAACACCCAAGATTTCAAAAGTGTGGCGTGTGACGGCGCCGATCTATGGAGGAAGTCAAGATGACGAAGACGGTGTATTGCGCGGTTCCGGAATTTGCAGCGTTCCAAGGGGAGGTTGATCGGTTCCTGAACCAGGTATTTGAGCGGCGGGGCGCCCAGCCCGCGCAAGGGGCTTCCGGCGTGTCCCTTGGGAAAGACGAACAAGGCTATTACCTGGAAGCGGCAGTGCCCGGATTGGATCTGGCAAGCCTGCAGGTTCAGGCAGAGAAGCAAGTGCTCCGGGTCGCGGGCAAGCGTGCGGGCGGAGGTCTGCCTGCCGGGGCGAAACCGCGGTTGCGCGAACGATCCCAGCGCGATGTCCAGTTTGAAGTGCGGTTGCCGGAGGACGCGGACCACGAAAAAATCTTTGCGGACTACACCAACGGCGTGCTGACCATCACCGCGCCCAAAACGGAAGCCTCCAAACCGCGCCAGATCGATGTGCGCGTGAGCTAAGGGAGAACAGTGCAGATGAGTGCAGAAACGAAAAATGTGAACGAGTGCGCTGCGCAGGACACGCGCAAGGTCCGGCAGGTGCGGCCTGCGGTTGACATTTACGAGACGGACGACAGCTTCCACATTGTGGCGGACATTCCGGGTGTGGAGCAGCCCGGCGTGTCGCTGAAGATCGAGGGGGATCAACTCCACCTCGACGCGGCAGCTAAACCCTCGAAGGCGCCGGTGCGGCGTGGTGGCGGTGAGATCCGCTACACGCGCAGCTTCCGGCTGGGCCGGCAGATTGATCGCGATTCGATTGACGCGCGTCTCGAACAAGGCGTGCTGCGCGTCAAGCTGGCGAAAGCCCAGGAAGTGCAACCTCGCCAGATCGAAGTGCGTGTCGGCAACGGACAGTCCAACAATTAGACTCCGGGGTCCGTGCCCGGTGCGTATAGACAAGGCGGCCGCCTGCGGCTGCCTTTATTTTCGTGGAGGAGCGAAGGCGGCTGTAATAAGGCCCAAGACGGCCATTCCGAGCTATTGGCAGCAACCTGTGGTGCCATCTTTCGCCGTCCGCGGCTTGGCGCCGAGGGCGTAGAGGATGTTGGCCATCAGGCAAAACCCCGTGAAGGCGAAAATGAGCAGGTTGATGCCGACCAGCCCGGTCAACAGCAGCCACCAGGGACTGTGCAGCCAAGTGAGCAATGCGCTCGCGGAGGTGAACGTGCCGGCAATGAGCCAAATGAGGCGTTCGAGATACCAGGAATCGGTGCGTGCGAGGTACATGAGAGGGTTCTCCGGTCGACAGTTGGTGGGGGTATTGTATCAAGGAAAGGACCAAAAGGACTCAAAGGACCAAAAGGACCAAGAGGACACCTGGGACAGAGAGGACCTATGGGACCCATCAGGACTTTGAAGGGCGGTTCAAGCATGGTGCTTGGATAATTCACCTACCGGAGAATGTCTTTGACGGTCTGGGACAGGATTGTTAAACTGGAACGGAAGACGGTGGAGAAAGCGAGGGCGTATGGGAACGAGACATGCGGCGGTCGCGGGCCAGTTCTATCCCGCGCGGGCGGCGGCGCTGCGGGAGACGGTCGAGACCTACGTCAAGGAATCGGGGGTCGATGCGGCGCCCGAGCGCACCTTGGGCATCCTGGTGCCGCACGCGGGCTACGTGTATTCGGGGCCGACGGCCGGCCATGCCTTTGCGCGCGTGCGCGGTAAGAAAGTGCAGCGCGTTGTCTTGCTGGGGCGCTCGCATCGCTACCAATTCGAGGGCGTCAGCATTTACACCAGCGGCGCCTTCGAGACGCCGCTCGGCGCCCTGACCATCGACGAGGCGTTCGCGCGGGAACTGGCGGCACGCATCGGGAACACGGGCCTCGAGCCGCACCTCCCCGAGCATGGGCTGGAGGTCGAGTTGCCGTTCCTGCAGGTCGTGCTCGGCGAGGTAGCGATCGTGCCGGTGCTCTTTGGCTCCGACCCGGGGCACTGGCACGTGAAAGCGGGAGAGACCCTGGCGGAGATGATGGCGCCGGAGGATCTGGTGCTGGTCTCAACGGACCTTTCCCACTACCTGAATGAAGACGCGGCCAATGCCTTGGACGAAGGCACGCTGCGGACGCTGCTGGCGAAGGACTGGCACGCCATGGTCGAAGGTGAACGCCAAGGCGCCTGCTCGATGTGCGGCATGACCGCCGTGGTCGCCGGCATGGCGTGCGCCTTGAAGCGCGGCGCGGAAGACTGGCGGATGTGGGACTACCGTACCAGCGCCCAGGCGTCGGGGGACTTCTCGCGCGTCGTGGGCTACGGCGCCGTCACCATGGAGCGCGCCGCCTAACCAGAGACGGATGGAGCCGGGGGTGGTGAAGCCCGCATAAGTCTGTGCGCAAAGGTCCGTCCAGACAGACGGTTCCGCCCACGCCCCCGACCGAAGGTCTCCGCTCGCTGTGGCCTGGTCTCCCTCGCTGTGGCCCGGTCTCCCTCGCTGTGGCCCGGTCTCCCGACCGCGCCACTCCCCCGACCGTCAGGTCTCCTCCTCTCTCTGCCGCCGCCAAGATCGCCCGCCAACTCGGCCTCAAGGAATCCCGCGTCCGCATGCGCCTCCAGCGCGGCCTCAAACTCCTCCAGAAATGCCACGCCCGCCAGGGCATCGACAGCCGCACGCTGCATTGACCTGACAGCAGGAAGAAGCGGTTGTCTTTTCACAGGCCTCCCCCAAGTCCATTTCGTCCATCAAGTCCATCAGCCAAGCTAAAATCGTTCTTACGGGACCACGGTTCTCCGGGAACATTAAATGAGAAAGTAAATATATGTTTTGTAAGTAGCTATGCTGTATGAGTTTAATGAAACCATGCCTTATGCAGAAAAAAGTCCTTGACAATCACCATAATCTATGATAATTTTTAAAGTAGATTCCTCGGACGGGGCAACAACCGGGGACACGGGGGAGAAATGAAAGCGCCTTCCTACTCGCTCGCCACCCAAGCCACCTGCCTCTTCACCGCCCTCTCCATGCTCCCGCCCGGCGTGTATGCCGCGGGGGGGGGGGGGTACGATCCCGCCACCAGTAACCGCGCCCATGCTCACGCTGGTCGACCCTGACACTCTGGGGGGCATGCCCGGCGCCGTCTTCGGTGCAGGGCAGGGGGAACTTGGAGCAGTCGAACCCCAGCGCGTCCCCTACAAGCGCGAGTTCATCCAATACCTGCGCAGTTTCCTTCCTGATCCCGCCGGCAAGTTCTCCGGCCTGCTCCCCGCCCAATACACGCCGGAAGACACCCGTCCCTTGGTCGAGCAAGCCTTCGGCGGCGCCGCCGCCACCGCCGCCATGGACAACGCCGCGCAGCACAAAGCCTCCGGCGATTGGCCCGCCGCGGGCGAAGCTTTCCTGTCCATCACGCACGACTTCGCCGGCACGCGCGAGGCCGACGAAGCCGAGCGCGAATTCACGGCCATCGGCGCGGCCTATGGACAGGGCACGCTCACGGAAACGCAGATGCAGGCGCTGGAAGCGCGTATCCCGGCGTGGGAAGCCCTCAACGCAGATGCGAAGCACGCGCTCATGAGTTTCTACAACACCGCGCTGGAAGAAGCCGTGGGCGGCGAGACGCGCGAAGCCGCGGACGCCCCCGCGGACCAGCAGGTGCAGCAGACGATCAGCCATCTTCAAGCCCGCGCGCTCGAGACGGCCCGGCGCTTCACGCTCGAAGAGCCGGACAGCCTCTACCAGATTTCCTCGACCGAGTACTGGCTCCAGACCGCCCATGCCATTTCCAGAGAGGCGCACGTCCAGGCGATGGCGGAATTGGAGAATGTCTTGGCGTCCGCGTCATCGCCGGTGCTGCGGCTGGCGGGCTATGGCGTCCTCGGCGTCCACAAGCTACGCCA
>JACPGD010000133.1 GCA_016182645.1 Candidatus Hydrogenedentota bacterium
GAAGGGCACCGGCTTTGCCCAGCCGAAGAGGTAACTTACGCCTGTCGCCATCATCAGTAGTGGCAGAATCACCGTGCCCATGGGGTCGATATGCTTGCGCGGGTCCAGGGTGAGCCGGCCCATCAAACGGGCGGACGGATCGCCGCACCAATTCGCCATGGCGGCGTGGGCTGCCTCATGAACACACAACGAAAACAGTAGACAAAGGTAGCTGAGAAGAATTTCACCAACGTCAAGTTGCACTGCATTTCCCTTCACAGAGTATTTTCTAGAGTATAGGTAATGCGATGCACTCGGCGCAAAAGAGCGGCTTACCGAGCACTCCCATTAATCGCTTTCCCAAGCCGCGGGACGGTCCATCCGCTGCTCTATAACGGACAGCATTTCGTGGATTTGATACTTACCCGTCACCTCGCGCCTCCACTCACCTCTGACGAAACCCTTCCTGACAGAGTAGACAAAGCAATCTGGATCGGCATAGGAAAGGTCAGCGCGCAACACGTCCCAAGCTTCCTGTTTGTCCTGGAATAGATACAAGTACAGGAACCGCTCAAGAATTGCCCTTAACAAAGCATGCCCGTCCGCCTTACTTGGCCTCTGTCCCGCCAGTTCCTCTTTCAGTCTGGCGATCTCCGGTTCGAGTCGCGTCAGGGCCGAAGCAAAATTCTGTCGATTCCTTCTTGAGTCCGCAATGAGTGATGTATTTTTGACGGCAATATAAAACTTGGCATACGGCGAATCCGCATGACCCAGCCAAGGCGAAGTTTCCAGACGAGACTCAGTCCAACTAAGCTCGAGGGTACCATCGTCCTTCTTGTTTACATCACCTACTCTTCCAAGTAAAGCAAGGAAATGCCTGGTCTCCAGCGAGATGATGTACCAGGGATTGCCTATCCAGCAGTTTCCCCCGCTGAAATCGGCAATGACAAAGAAGGCCCCCGCGGGATCTTTCTCCCACTTTAGATCCCCTATCCTTGGCAGTTGCGAGTCAAGTATGAGGCGCTTTCCTCGTCCCTCAAACACAAAGGCGGTTTCCAAGAGCATGGCGGACTTGTACCGAAATCCTTCCCGGAGAATGAAATGCTGAACTGACAGATCCTGATGGATCGCGCTGACATCCGGGACGCACTTAAGCTCGTAAAGACGCGAGAATAGCTCATCGTTCTTCGACACTTGTTCCCATTTCAGGCGCAAGAGGGTGTTATCATCAAGCTTGATCGTTGAACTGGAAGCGGAATCCGCGAAGGCTCCAGAGATGAGAACGGACACGGCCACCGCCGCGCATGCCACACAAATGACTAATCTTGCTGGAATGAATACACCAGACATTACGCCTCCCCCTTTCGCTCGCACCTGCGAACAAGTCCTGAGCCATGCCGCGGAGACCAGGGTGCGGGCGGCCGTTGATCCCTGTCAACGCTTCGCGGCCTTACATGCCACCCCTAATTATATCTCTTATGGGGCGGCGGAGTTGCTTGGGAGTTGGCAGACAACAGCCCAGCATTCCCGGGTACGGCTAGTGATGGAAAAAGAGCCTCCGGTCAATGCTGGAATTCCAGACCGCATAGCGCTTTGCCTGGACATCCTGGTGAATGCCGTCATACTTGGCCCGGACAGCGCAGTGGTTCTCACCCTGACCGAAGCCAGGCACACCGTGGGCACAGATCCGTGCCTCCGTTGGCGCTTTGAGGGGCCGGGGCATCTTCCTGATCCACTGGTGGCGTGGCATTATTTTCGGCTGCCCTTCGAGGCATTCAGCGATCTCTGGACGCGCGCCACGCGCGACGGGCGCATCGACCGGACGGAGGAGGGCTTCGTGCTTTGGCTGCAAGGCGCGCGCGTTACGCCGCCGCCGGAGCCGCTGGCTGATGCGCTCCTCACGTGTCTGACCGTGCCGGATCACCTCGAAGCCACGGCCCGGGGTCTGGCGCTGCTGGACGGGAACACCGCGCCTCAACCCGCCAATATCGAGCGGCTGTTGCGGGAGGCCGTGGCCGCCCAGGCCGCGGCGCTGGAAAAGGAGGGCATCCGGATAGAGATTCACGCTCCCGCTGATCTTTCCCCGCTCTCTTTGCGGCGCAACCGCTTGGCGGCGTTTGTGGCGGCGCTGCTCGACTATGTGCGCTGGCACGCCCGCGCTGGCGCGCATGTGGATCTGTGCCTGGAATACGAGGCGCGCGCGCGGAAACTAAATCTTCTGATTGACATCCAGGCCGAGGCCGCCCACTTCTCCCCCACGTTCCACGTTGCCTCGCTCCGCCGCGCCATCGCCGATCACGGCGGAGCGTTTAGTATCGACACCGCGGGCGACACCGCAACCATCATCGCCACCCTTCCCGATCCCGTCGGTGCTTCGCTCGATGCCTGGATTCCTGGTTGGGAGCATTTTTCCGTACGCTCCCAACAGATGCTGCGGCTGCTCAAGGGCGTAGACGTGGTGGGGACGTCGCGCCTGCCAGAAGAGGTTATTCTCGGCGGGGTCCTGGAAGAAGAACTGGGGCGCCGTCTCCTTCCGCGTCTCGGCGCGCCGCTGGCACGCAATGTGGCCAAGGAACTGGAAGCAACGACCCGCAAGCATGCGCTGGCGAACGCTGAACGCGCCGAGAAAGCCCTGGCCCAGATTGCGCGCGGCAAACCGAAGAAGGAGATCTGTCAGCCTGCGCATGCGGCCGAAATCGTTTGGGCTTTCGCCCGCACGGAGCGTGGCCGCGAGGCCCTAGAGTTGCATGACCTACCAGAGCCGGAGCTTCGGCCTTTCTGTGAGGCATTCTTGGCGGCGCCGCCGAATTATTTGACGGCCTTGAGGTACCTTGCGAGATGGCGAGCGTAGGTGGAATGCGGAATGCGAAATGGGAAAGCGGGGACGGCAGCTCCCTAGGAATTCTTGAGGTCGTCTATCAGGGCGGAGGCTTCGCCTTTCGATTTCAGCCGCGCGATGTGCTCGCCGGTTGCACCCAGTTCGTTCAAGAGCTTGATCTGCGCCGCTGTTGGCCGGAGGTGCATTTCCTCGATCAGGGCGCTGGCCTCCGCGCGCGTGCGCACGGAGTCCAACTGCGCCTGGGAGGCGCCGAGTCTTTGAAGATGTCCAAGTTGTTTTTCGGTGGGCGCGTCCTGGCCGCGGCGCTGCGCTTGACGCAGAATTAGCGTAGAGGCCTGGCTGCGCGTCAATTGCCCCAAACCCGTTTCGGTCATTCCCGCGCGGCGCAAATGATCAATTTGCCGCAGCGTGGCAGGCCGCGTGTCTGGCGGTTCCGGAGGCGCGTCCGCCACGATACTTGCCCGCTGGACGCGCTCATCATCCTGGTTCCCGAGCAGGGCAATGCGTCCCCCGCATTTGTTGCAGTGTCCACGCAACCCCACATATTCCGGCGGCACCCGCAAAATGGCCTCGCAAAGTGGACAAGCAAAGCGGATCATGCGCCATCGCTCGCGGGGAGAAATCGGACGAATCGGCCGGAGCGGACCAATCGGATCAGCTTTTCAGCGAGTGTCATGGAGTGGAAGCTCCTTTCTCTGCTGTAAACAAGCCGTAGCGCATCGTGCCCAGCCGATAGGCGCACCAAATCCGGAACACTGTTTTGGCGAACACGCGATTTTCCGGACCGCGCAGCGCAAAGTGGCGCGCGTCCGCATCCGCCAGAAACAGCCGCGCGAGCCGGCCCGCGCAGAGACGCCACGTCTTCCGCACCTGCCGACTGAAGTCCGTGTACACGATCTCGCGAAACCCCGCGGCCGCGAACCACTGGCGGTATTCCGTTTCCGTGCCCATGCCCGGCAGACGGCCTTCCGTGCAAATAGGCGCCAAGAGCCAGTCTACCTGCCAGGCTGAGGGGCGTTCGCGCGCCAGCCATGCGTAGACGGCGGCGCGCCCGCCCGGCTTCAAGACGCGAAACATCTCCGCGAAGCAGCGGGGCTTGTCCGGCATGTGCTCGGAACTCTCGATCGCGTAGACCGCGTCGAAAGTCTCCGCTTGAAACGTGTTTTCGAGCCAATCCTGCAACAGGAACTCGCAGGTCCCCTGCGGCGTGGCGGGCAGCGCGGAACTTGCATAGCGGAACTGCTCTTGCGAAATGGTCATCCCGACGACGTCAATCGCGCGCTCCTCCGCGAGCAGACGCGCCGTGGCGCCGTACCCGCAGCCGATGTCGCAAACGCGCTCGCCTGGCTGCAAGGCCAGACGATCCGCCAGCACGGCCACCAACTGGCGGGTTGCCTGTTCGGGAGTCTCGTCTCCGTGAAGCCACAGGCCGTGGTGCACGTGTTCGCCCCAGAGGCCGAGGTAATAGCGGTGCAATTCGTCATAATGGCGCCCGACTTCAGCCGTGGTTTGCGTGGTGCGTGGGAGAATCACCGGAAATCGCCTCGGTTATCGCGTCTCATCGTTGCACAGCTTCCGTGTTTGGTGCTACTTTATCGGCGGGCTTCAATACGAAGGGGTGGGAACATGAAGAAGTTTTGCTTACTCTCCGTTGTTTCTGTATTTGTGCTGACGGCCTGTCCGCGGCCACCGCAGAACCGTGCGCCGGTGGCCGACCCCGTGACGCTACAAACCACGAGCGGAAACCACCTCGAACAAGAACTGACAGCGGACGATCCCGATGGCGACGCCCTCACGTTCCTACTGCTTTCTTCGGCAAGCGGTACCGGTTACACCGGCGCGGCCCTCGATCCCAATTCCGGCGAACTGTCGGTCGATGTCACTGCTGGATTCACCGGGACCATTGTGCTCGAGTTCCGTGTGTCTGACGGAAGCTTGCTCAGTGCCACTGCTGAGGTCACCATAGAAGTCTCCGCCAGTAACCAGAACCACGCCCCGGTCGCGAACCCAGTATCCCTTCAGACCGCCGCGGACGTACCGTACATTGAACAGTACGTGAGCGCGACCGATGCGGACAATGACGGCCTGACCTACGAATTGCTCTCCCCTTACAGCGGCGCCGGGTATTCCGAGGCGTTGCTCGCGGGATTGACCGGCCAACTTTTCGTGACAATCCAGCCGGGCTTCGAGGGACAAATCCTGCTCTCGTACCGCGCCACGGACGGCCAACTGTTCAGCAACAATGCCCAAATCAGCATCGAGGTGACGGCCGGTCAGACGGAAGATCGGGGCACTGGCAGCGCAGACGTTGATGCGCACGATTACGCGGGCTACGCGGTCGAATACTACGATGCCGTGCCAGGCGTGGACCCCAGCGGCGAAACGCGGCAGGTACGTTCGATCGATCTCAGCCCCAGCTTTCCGGCGCCGGGCAATCAGGGGAGCCAGGGCAGTTGCGTCGGCTGGGCCACGGCTTATGCCCTGAAGAGTTACCACGAAAAGTTGGAGGTCGGCTGGGCCCTCAACGGGACCTCGCGCGTGTTCAGTCCGGCGTATGTCTTCAATCAGATCCACCTTCCCGATTGCAACGGATCGTATATCTCCGAAGCACTCGACCTCATCGTCAATCAAGGCTGTGCCACCTGGGCCACGATGCCTTACTCCGATGCTGGTTGCGGGCTCGCGCCCAACGCGACGCAGCGTAACGAAGCCACCAATTTCCGGGCTGGCCGCTGGTACCGGCTCAATTCCGTGCTCGAAGCCAAAGACGCCCTCACCAACCGCGACCCTGTGGTCATCGGCATCCCGGTTTACAATAATTTCAACTTCCTCTCCGGCACCGGCTCGGTCTACAACACGGCGCAAGGGAATAGCCAAGGCGGCCACGCCGTCACGATTGTCGGCTTCGACGACGACCAATTTGGCGGCGCGTTCCGCGTTATTAATTCTTGGGGCACGTCCTGGGGCGACGAGGGCTTCTTCTGGATGCCCTATGAATTCGCGGCGCAGATTATCAACCAGATGTACGTTATGATTGATGCGCCGAATGTCTCGGAACCCGAACATGACGATCCCATTCGGCCGGACCGGCCTGATCTCCCCAACCTCCAGATTGCCGGTTGGCTCACTAATTATGATGCGCAAGCGGGCGGGCAGGGCATCCTGCAATACGAAGTCGTAAACACGGGCACGGGGACGGCGGCCGCGGGCTTCGACATCAACTTCATGCTCTCGACGGACGCCACCATTAGCAGCACCGACACCTACCTGCTCTGGGAAGAATGCCCCTTTGATCTGGCCACGGGCAACACCGCCTATCGCGACCAGACCAATCAGATCTCCTACACTTTCCCCGAATGGCTTCAGACCGGCACATACTACCTTGCCCTGTGGGTTGATGATCTTGAAGAGGTCCGCGAGACCGATGAGAATGACAACGTCGCGCTCGCGGAAGATACGATGACGATCCAAAACTTCAGCGCCGACCTGATTGTCGATTACTGGTATTTTGATTGGGACATTTACGGGGACGCGGCCTTGGTGTACAGCATTACAAACCAGGGCAGCGCCGGAATCGGGACGGATACTTGGGACATTAGCGTGGTCTATACGCCGGACCTGGTTGTCGGCGACAACAACGATATGCTGGTCTTCCAGGAGACCGGGTTTGCGCTGCAGAGTGGCCAGAGCCTTTTCCGCGATGACACGGGGCCGGCGTACTTCAACGTGCTCGAACAGTGGAACGGCGATCCGGTGCCGGTGGGCGCCTACTATGTCGTGTTCTGGGTGGACGCCTACGACATCATTGCGGAGTCCGACGATCAGAACAACGCCTCGTGGAGTCAGGGGGTGCTCGAGATAACGCCCAAGTCGCAGGACGGCAGAGCCGTGATTGAGCCAGGTGAAGCGTACAATGGACGCCTGTTGCGTACGCCGGGGATGCTCGTGAAGAAGGTGGAAGTGGTGAAATCCGGCGACGGCCAAGTCTCCCTGCAAGTTCTCGAAGAGGGTGTGCATAACCCCAAGAGCGGACTAAAGGACGTGGGGATTTACCGCAAGGTCAACGAATCGGCGGACAAAGTGGTCTTCCCCAAAGTCGAACGGCGCGCAATGCCTTAGGTATCTCGGACGCAGCGGAACCCGATGGTGCCGCACCGGTCCAGGCCCGGCCACATGAGCAGGAATTTCGTGTGGCTGGTGTTTGGTTGCGGGCCGCCGGGCGTGTACCAGCCGCTGCCTTCCGCCTTGTAAAAACTGCCGCCGCGAAGCATGACGAAGCGTGTATGTCCGTCGTCGTACCGCGGCTCGGTCCACTCCCAGACATTGCCACACAGGTGATAGCAGCCAAAGGGACTGCGTCCTTCGGGCAGGCTGCGCGCCGGCATTGTCCCGGCCCCGGTATTGACGCGCGCGGCCTCGAAGTCATTGCCCCACGGCCACGGCAACCCGTCTGGCCCGCTTGCCGCCAAATGCCACTCCGCCTCCGCCGGCAGCCGTTTTCCCGCCCAGGCCGCATAGGTCCGCGCGTCCTCCAGGTCCACGTAGACCACAGGATGTTCCGCGAGTTCCACAGGCATTTCGCCCCCCGGCCAGTGCTTGAGAAAGTTCTCCGCTTGTTTCGGGCGGTACCCCGTCGCATCGAGGAATTGCTTGAACTCGGCGTTCGTCACTTCCGCCTCGTCGATAAAGAAAGGCTTCACCTCGACTTCAAAATCATGCGAAAGATCAAGGTGAAAGTTTTCGCCGGTCAGAAACTTGTTCCACGCTTCGGGCGGCGTGCCGGGATCGGGATAGCAGCCACATTCCCGCCGCTGGTGCGTCAATCTCATCCGCACCTTGCCCCCGGGGATGAGGACCATCCCTTCAACCCCGAACAGAAGCCCGCTTCCAGTACGAGCGCGCTCGGCAAGCGCGCTACTGGGTTCGCGCACGTCCCTGACACTTTGCGCGCTCCCACCGGCCACTTCCGCCACCCAAGTAGCGCGCTCGGCGAGCGCGCTACTACCGAGAACGATACAGCCAAGCGAGTCCACCTTGGCATAAACCGTCACGGCGCCATTGGCGCCATCGCGTTCAAGCCGCGCGGGCTTCTCTGCCCACAGATCAAACACCTGAACCTCCGCCCCATTGGGCACTGCCGAGCCGACGCGGGAATGCTGATCGCGGGCGCGTCGCCCGCCACTGGTTCTCCCACCCGGCGCAGCGTGAACACGACCGGCAGGTCCCAAGAATTCGTTTTCGCGGGCCAGCGGTGCGCGTACAGGCCCTCCTGCAGCGTAGGGTAATACGGGTCCCAGGCATCGCTCGTGAAGTTGGCGCGAAACGCGCGCAAGATTGGCGCACAGCGCCGCCATAGCGCCCGATCTTCTTCCGTCCAGGGGTTATAGCTGCCAAAGATATTCTCCCACACCAGCATACCGCTGCCGTTAAAGAATGCGATTTCGATCTCCTCGCGGTGCGAGGAGTGCCAGCGCCGGATCTGGTGTTGCAGGTGCCGCGGCTCGATCCATTTCAGGTGAAGCATTCCCGGGGGTCGCGGATCGTTGAGCCACTGCGCCCAGGACAGATTGAGCACGCCCAACTGATCGATGGGGGGATGAATCTCGGGCGCAATGACGACGCCGGGCCGGACCGCATCCACCTTCGCCCGCAAGCTCGGCGACGCGGCGCTGAGGGTGTCCAGAAAAATGCCGTCGGCGTCCAGCGCGGCCACCAGTTCGGCCAGCATGTCTACATCGGGCTTCTCGGGGCGGCGCGTGCCGATGTCCCAAGGGTTATAGTCGATGAACACCTTCACGCCGCGCGCGTGAAAGCGGCGCACCATGTCGTGCAAGCCCGCCATGCCTCCCGGCATATCGCGATACATGTCGAACTGATTGCGCTCATCGATCCCCAGCCGCGGATAGCCCTGCCAAAGGACTACGGCGTCATAGCCGCCAAATTCGCGCGCGCCATCGTCCAGAAAGGCCTCCACCAGGTATCCACGTTCGGGATCGTAGAAGGCACGGTCATACATGAACGTGAAGTGACAGGTGAACATGCCCCGCGCCCAAGCAAGGTCCGGGCGGTCGTAGCTGCTGCGATCCAGCGGCGGAAACGCCCGCTCATAGACGCCGCGGGGGCGTTGGTTCTCTTCGGCGCCTTGCGCGGACTCCGGAAACGCGACGGGAACGTCGCGTCTACGGGGAACTGCGACCTTGGCCAGTGCGATGTCCCTGATATCGACCACGCCAGGGGTCGCGTTATGCGTGGCGTCCAAACCAAATATCGGACGAAACAGGACATTTTGCAGCTCCGTTGCTGGGACCTCCAAGCGCAACGTGTGCGTATGCCAAGCGTCATCGCGCGGGGTGTCGGCACTGGCCAACACGCCGGTCCAGCCCACCCATGCCCCACTCGAACCATCGACGCGATCGAAGGCGGCACAAATCTCGCCATTCCCCTGCCGCCAGCGCGCCTCTATGCGGGCCTCGACGCGGTCGCCCGGCTGCAGCGCCAAGTCGCGGCTCGCCTCCAAGGACAGGCGTGTCCAGGTGCGCACGCCGTCGAAGTTGAGCTGGATCATGCCCGCGGCGCCGCCCGCGCGGACCATCTCGCGATAGGTGCGCAGCGCCTTCAGCCATGCCTCGCGATCCTGGCCGGGACGCGGCGGAGAAA
>JACPGD010000119.1 GCA_016182645.1 Candidatus Hydrogenedentota bacterium
TCGCCTGCTGTTCGAGTGCCGTTTCATAGAGCAAGCGCCGGCGGTTGTAAGCATCATAATAGGCCCGGTAAATCGCCTGCTGAAAGCGCCACTTCAGTTTCACTTGCGGGCTGGCGCCCTCGAGCAGACCCTCGAACTGCTGCAAGGTGGTATCCACGTTCGCATTTGTCAGCAGCGGCCCCACCCAGTTCTGCTCCAACGCAAGCAGCCCCTGCGCAAACGATTCTTCATACTCGGCCCCAATGAAATAACGAGCATACGCGCGGAGCACGTCCACCACATCGGCATCTGGATCCCATGCGAGCGAACTCCAGACGATTTTGTTGACATCGTCATTGCACCCTTCAGAATAGGTGATGACGCCGTGGGCGTAGTCGTCGCAATCACGGAAGATGTGCGCATACTGCGTGGGCCGCGGGTTGATGACTTCGCGGTTCTCCGTGAGCGCGTAGGCCGGATCCCACTCCGGAACAGCATATTGGCAGGCGAGGCTATGCGTGATATCGGGATACTCGCGGATGGGATACTTTGCCGGAATCTTCTCGCGCAATTCAGGAAGGCTGACGCGGTTCTGCGGGCCATAGACGATACCGCCCAGCCATTGCGGCTCGGCCTGCATCAGTCCGTAAAAGACTTCCATCCATTCCGGATTGAAACTCTGGGGCGACATCCACATCTGGGCGTTGGGGTGGTACTGATGCAGGTTTTCGGTCTGCTTCGCCAGCAGGTTGAAGAGCGCCTCCGGGTGCGTGTGGCCGGGATCGCCGCCCGGCACGAAAATGGTGCTGATATGTGGCAGGCGCTGGAACACCTCGCCCCATTCTTTGAGTGCCGATTCGACGGTCGCCGGATCGGCGTAGTCACGATCCATGGCTGGATACCAGATCCAGAGATCGAGCCCGTAGTCCTTTGCCAGTTGCGACATCTCGACCATCATGTCAATCTTCGGCAAGGGGAAATGCGGGCTTTCGGCATCGTCATCGCTGCGCGGCGGGATCAATTCGACCGCGTTCGTGCCGAAGACGATCAAATCACGGTAATACTGCTCCCACAGGACGGGTGTCCAGCCGTCGTACGAGTTGACCTTGGGCCGGAAGCCGAGTTGATGCCCGCGCGTGGCCATTTTGGGTGCATCCGTGATATCGATGCCCGCGGGCGCCTGCACGGCCTCGCGCGTCATCAACATTTCGCGCAGGAGGCGCCCGCAGCCGAAGAGCACGCCGCGCGCATCATCGCCCACCACCAGCACCGACGCGGCGGCCCGTCCTCCCACGGATTTCAGACGATAACCTTCCGGCTTTCCGGCACCCCCGATGACTTCCGTCGCGAAACGGGGCGCAAAGGTCGAGAGTTTGTCCGCCGGCCCGACGGCGACCACGGGCACATCGTCCGCGGGCCACTCCTGCTGCACCGTCCACCGCGCCAGCGAACGCGCCGCCACTTCCTCCACCAGCATCTCGACCGCCTTGTTCTCGGGCGTGCTGAGGCCGGAAGGGGCCACGACGACGGCATGGAAGAGGTCAAGCGCGGGTTCTTGAGCAATGGTCGTTGGCATGCGACAAATAAAAGGAACCGCCGCGAAAATGAGAACGCGCCCTAAAGATGTGTTCGGAACAATGGAATGTGGCGTGCCCACAAAGCTTTCTCCCTGCGTATTAGTGAAATGTTTCGACTAGTACTGCGTCTACGGGCAGTTGCAACGGAAAGCGCCATCCGTGCCCCCCGCGGCCATATCGCGCCGCACCATTTCGACCATGCGGTCCCACTGGGCATCTGAGGTGGCTTCGAAGGCATCCGCCCAAGCTTGCTCGTCCGCCATTACTGCCAGAATCCACGCCGCAATGGCATCTTGGTCTGCATCGGGGAGCTTATTGACTTCCGCGAGTGCTTTAAGCCGCAGTTCCGTCATAATCATCTTGGCTCTCTGTCGATTGTAGTGCTTAAGGCCGGCACACTCAAGGCGTGAGCGTTTGCAAAGAGGGTAACGGGGGGTTGCCATACCCCCCGCTTCGGAGTCTATGCGCAGGCCCGTCCGGGGTGTGGCAACCCCGGACTACCGGGAAGTCCGCGTTCAGGGAATCCAGGAGACTCGGGGGAGAGTCTAAACGGCGGTAATAGTCATTGTGCTGGACCTATGAACACGGGGAGAGGAACCATGCACCCTCGGTTTGTTCCACAGATTACCGTTCTCCTTGCCTTAATTTGGAGCTGTGCGGGGGCGCCCCCCGCTCAAGGGGAGGAGGGCGTTGCGGCGGCGCTGGTCAAGCGCGCTCTGATCGTTTCGGCTCAACAGAGTACGGTCCCCGAGCAAAAGGCGGCGGCCATGCTGCGGAGCCGCATGATGAAACGCAGCGCTATTGAGGTGGGCGTAGTCAAGGAAGGCGCCGCCGAATTGGCCGCGCAAGCCGGGGGCGCGGACGCCGTCTTCGTCGTAGGCATACCGGAGCGTAATGCATTGGCGGCGGCGTTGATGAAGGAGTTCGGCGCAAGCCTGCCGGCGCTGCCGAATTCGGACACAAAGCATCCGGAAGGATACGTGATCAAGTCAGGGACGCACGCGGGTAAGCCACATGTGCTGTGTGCCGGTGCCGATGAGCGGGGGACGATCTACGCCGTGGGCGTGGTGCTACGCGCGATGACGTATTTACCCGATGGCGTCATGATTCCGAGCCTGGATATGCGGGACAAGCCGGCGTTTCCGATGCGCGGTGCGCGGCCCAGCGGGCCGGGTAGCCGCGCGCGGCAGTTTGGCCAACTCCGTCCCAAGACGGCCGAAGAACACATCGAAATGATGGAAGACCTCATGCTGCTGGGCTGCAACATTTTTGAGGAAGAGCCGGCGCGTGAATACGGGATGTTGTCGTATTTCGGTCGGACGGCGAACGAGATGCCGGCGGGGTTTCCGAAGGAGTGGGGCGCGGACGGTCAGCGCTCGCCCAAGTATGTGTGTCCGTCGGTGCCGGAAGCGCGCAAGGCGCTGCTGGAGTCGTTCGATGAGATGTGCCGGACTGCGAAAGATTATGACTATTTCACGACCAATTCCGGCGATGAAGGCGGCTGCCGCTGTGAACGCTGCGAACCCTGGGGCGCGACGTACATCAAGCTGGTGCATGAAATCGCGGACATCCTCCACAAGTACCACCCCAACTGCAAAGTGCTCGCAACGAACCAGGACTTGACCAACGAGGGCAATGAAGCCATTTTCAAGTATCTCAACGAAGGCGACGCGAGTTGGCTCCATGCGATCCGTTATGGCCCCGGCGCCGACGAGATGCAGACGTACATCCGCGGCCCGGTCAACCCGCGCTGGTTCGAATATGAAGGCTTCGGCCCGCTCGCCAATTATCTGAAATACATGCATCACGAGTTGCCGCCCACGACGCACATTGCGTTGTACAGCGATATTACCCACTGGATGCAGGCGCAGTTCGCTGTGGCCAAACCGGACGTGGCGTTGTCCGCGGTCTATGACCGGCGCTCCTGGAATGCGCGCCCGCGCAATTTCCACCGGGTGGGCCAGGAAATCCTGCACTACGCCATCGGCGACATGCACTACAGCGAAGGCATGCACGATGATTTCAACAAGTGGTTCTGGTACCGCCTGCTCTGGGACCCGCACCAGACCGCCGAAGCAATCACGGCTGAGTATTGCCGCTATTGGTTTGGTCCCCAAGCGCAGGACGAAATGTCGCAAGCGATTTTCCTGATGGAAGAAACACTCGAAAGATCCGTGCTCGACAATCCCGGCATCGCGCGCGCCGTGGAGCTCCTGCACGAAGCCAGCACGCAGATTCCGGAAAACCTCCGGCGCATAGACTGGCGGTGGCATCTCATTCTCGAAAAAGCGCTTATGGATCGCTACATCCAACTCAAGTTGGACCGTGGCCAGGCGCTCAAGGGCGAAGCTGCGACGGCACTGGTCGAAGCGCAAACGGGAGACAAGCCGCTTGACGCTGTACGGCGCGCGCTCGCAATCATGGAGCAGCCGCTGGAGACGGACGAAATGCGCGCGGTGATGGAAGAAGCCCTGAAAGAGGGCGAAGCGTCCAACCAGGCCATCGGCTATCGCGAACCCGCGCCGTACCTCGTGGCGGATCTGGACCTGAGCGAGGCGGGCTGGTGGGCCAAGGTGCTGCGACAAGCCGTCGAGGCGAACACAGACGCCGCCGCGCGCAACACCGTAAACATGATTCTGCACTACGATGATCCCGGCCCCGGCGGCTTCTACGACGACGCGGGCTGGCCTTCGGACGCGCCGCATCTGACGCACGGCGAGGCGCTTTGGGGCTTCATGCCGTTCGGGGGGCCCGCGCGCCAATCGCACTACAGTCTGGCCTACGCCATGGGCTACAGCGGTCAGGGCGTCAGCTTTGCGTATGAGGGGCTCGATCCTGCCGCCCAATACGTCGTGCGCATCTCGGTCGGGGCGCATCTGGACGAAGAATCGCCGGGCCGACGCGACATGAAACTGGCGGAAGGTATGAAGGCGGACGACGCCGTGCTCAGCGAGGGTTTCGAAGTGCCGATGGGCGACACTACTTTTCAGGAATTCGACGTCCCGCAGGGCGTCACGACGGACGGCGCCGTGGAAATCAGCCTGACGCCGCAAGCCTCCTTCTTCCCGGTAACCGCCCTCTACGAAATCTGGCTCATGCGTAAAGATGCCATGCCCTGGACGGCGCGGCCATAAAACACAGATCTTGGCAGCGGGGGGTTGCCACACCCCCCGCTCGCCCACTGCGGCTCCCCTACTCTTCCCATTCTTCCCATACCTCTCATTCTTCCCCAAGGTCCCCTCTCATTCCCGCCCCACCCGTGTTACACTGAATGCCCTCAGGCGTGAATTACTCATGGCGTGGAAAAGTTTGCGTCGGCGCGAGGAGATGGAACGTTCGCATGTTGGTCTGGCAGTGGTCATCATGGGTCTGGGTGCTGATGCTCGTGCAGTCCACGCTGGGCGCGGAACTGACGTTGCGGAGCGAGTTTGTCGCGGGCGGCTTTCAGAACCCCCTCTTCCTCACCGCGGCGCCCAACGATAACACTCGCCTCTACGTGGTGGAGCAACCGGGCCGCATCCGCATCATCAAGAATGGGACACTCCTGGCCACGCCTTTTCTTAACATCGCGTCGAAGCTCACCTTCGGTGGCGAGCGCGGCTTGCTTGGGCTGGCCTTCAGGCCCGACTACGCCCAGAGCGGGTATTTCTACGTCAACTACACGGATCTCAACGGTGACACCGTCGTTGCGCGCTATACCCGTACGGCAAACCCGGATCTTGCAAACGCCAACAGCGAGAGCATCGTGCTGCAATTCGACCAACCGCGCGCCAATCACAATGGTGGCATGCTCGCCTTCGGTCCGTATGATGGCTACCTATACATCGCCAGCGGCGACGGCGGCGAACCGGTTTCGCCGAACCCCGCGGAGGATATCGGCTCGCCGCTGGGCAAGATCCTGCGCGTGGACGTGAGCATTGTGCCCTATGCGATACCACCCGGCAACCCGTTTGTCGGGGTCGAGGGCGCGGATGAGCGTGTCTGGAGTTACGGCCTGCGCAACCCCTGGCGCATGAGTTTCGACCGGGATACCGGCGATTTGTGGATAGGCGACGTGGGCCAGAGCCGCCGGGAAGAGATTGATTTTCAGCCCGCCGCCAGCGACGGTGGCGAGAACTACGGCTGGCGCATTGCCGAAGGCTTCCTCTGCTACGCCACCGGCAGCGGGACATGCGGGACCAACCCCGGTTTCACCCCCCCTATTCTCGACTACCCGCGCGCCGTCGGCCAATCGATCACGGGGGGTTACGTCTACCGCGGCAGCGCGATTCCGGCGCTGGTGGGGAAGTATGTGTATGGCGATTTCAATGCGGCCCGGATCTGGTCGCTGCGGTACAACGGCGGAGTATCCGAGCACGTCGAGCACACGCTGGAATTGAACCCGCCTGCCAGAAACATCAGGTACATCTCATCCTTTGGCGAAGATAACGCCGGTGAACTCTATATTTTGGATTGGCTCGAGGGAGAGGTCTTTAGGATCGCCCAGGCGAGCGCCGTCTGGGTCGATTTCGGCCATGCCGGCGCGCAATCCGGCTCCTTTGAGCAACCCTTCAATAGACTGGCACTTGGGGCGTTTGCTGCCACGGCCGGCGACGACGTCCGCATCAAGGGCGACAGCAGCGTCACCACGAGCAGTGAGACCTTGGGCATTTCCAAGTCTTTGCGTCTGCTGGCCGTGGGCGGGCCTGTACGGATTGGGGTGGCTACGAAGGATGCCGCCGCAAACGCCGCGGGATCCGCACCCGGCGCCAGATGGGCAGCGCCTCCGCACACAAGGATGCCACTGAACGGCGGGGACATCCTGGGCCGTTTCCGCAGCCTGTTGGGCCGCGCGGCGGCGACCCGCAACGGTGGCGCGGCTGGATCCGGCGAGTACCAGATGGTGCTGCCCGCCGCCCCGCCCGGCGCGGCTTTGGCGATGTTGTCCGCGGAGGATAGCATCGCCGTGCGTTTTCTGGATACCTTGTTGCCCGAGACGATCCAGGTCAACATTCAACCCGATGCTTCCGTTGGCCTGGAGTGGCACCGGCA